>CAJOQM010000034.1 GCA_905236845.1 uncultured Lachnospiraceae bacterium
CACTCCTACGACTAGACTCAAGCTACGCCTGCGGCTTGCTTTCGTCAAGTTCTCTGGATGGCTTGGTGGCATCCCACCTGCCCGCATCCCCCGATTATATACCTGTGAGTGCATGAAAAGTGTTAGGAGGATAATATGTCAAGAAGAATAGTAGCGGCGGGGAATTGGAAGATGAATATGACTCCCGCCCAGGCACGTGAGCTTATGGAAAAGCTTATTCCGTTAGTGAAAAGCGACGATAAGGATGTCATTTTCTGCGTTCCCGCAATTGATATCCTGCCCTGCCTTGAGCTTGCAAAGGGCACCAATATCAAAATCGGTGCGCAGAATATGTATTATGAAGATAAGGGCGCATACACCGGAGAGATTTCTCCCGTGATGCTTCGTGCCGCCGGCGTGGAATACGTTATTATCGGCCATTCCGAGCGCAGAGGATATTTCGGCGAGACAAACGAAGATATAAACAAAAAGGCTCTTAAGGCCTTTGAACACGGGATCACCCCCATTATCTGCTGCGGCGAATCTCTGGAACAGAGAAACCAGGGGATTACCATAGACTGGATACGTCAGCAGATAAAGACAGCTTTTATGGGAATAACAGATGAGCAGGCAAAGACCGCCATTATAGCTTATGAGCCTATCTGGGCCATAGGTACCGGTCAGACTGCTACCACGGAGCAGGCACAGGAAGTATGCGGCGCTATAAGGGACTGCATAGCGGAGATATACGATATTCCCACGGCGGAAGCTGTACGTGTGCTCTACGGCGGCTCCGTAAACGCAAAGACGGCTCCGGATCTTTTTGCCCAGCCCGATATAGACGGAGGGCTTGTGGGCGGAGCATCTCTTAAAGAAGAATTTGGTGATATAGTAAAGGCATAAAATATGAAAAAGACCACAGTATTAATGATAATGGACGGTCTGGGGATTAACGAAAACCCCAAGATGAATGCCGTTCATGATGCAAAGACACCAAACCTTGACCGCATCCTTAAGACATATCCCTGGAAACAGGGATATGCCTCCGGTCTTGCAGTAGGACTTCCCGACGGACAGATGGGAAATTCCGAGGTGGGACATATGAATATGGGAGCAGGCAGGGTTGTTTATCAGGATCTTACCCGCATTACCAAGGCCATAGAAGACGGAGATTTCTTTGAAAATCCCGTTCTTAATGAGGCTATGGATAATGCGCTTAATAATAACAAAAAGCTGCATTTTCTTGGTCTTCTCTCCGACGGAGGCGTGCACAGCCACAATTCCCATCTCTATGGACTTCTGGAGATGGCAAAGCGAAAGGGTCTTTCGGAGGTCTATGTGCATTGCTTTATGGACGGCAGGGATACTGCTCCCGAGTCCGGCAAAGGGTATATTGAAGAGCTTATCCAAAAGATATCCGAAATCGGAGTCGGCAGGATAGCAAGTATTTCCGGCAGGTATTATGCCATGGACAGGGATAACCGATGGGAAAGAGAGCAAAAAGCCTATGATGCGCTGACTCTTGGCGAAGGAAACGAAGCCACAGACCCTGTAGCTGCTATTGAGGCTTCTTATGCCGCCGGAGTTACGGATGAATTCGTAGTCCCGGTAGTTCTTAAAGAAAAAGGCGAGCCCGTAGCTACCGTAGATGACGGAGACAGCGTAATATTCTACAATTTCCGTCCCGACAGAGCCCGTCAGATTACCAGGGCATTTTGCGCAGACGAATTCGACGGCTTTGAAAGGGCAAAGCATCCAAAGACCCATTATGTGTGCTTTAAGGAATATGATGTGACCATCCCCAACACCCATATAGCATTCCAAAAGGAAGAGCTTAAGAATACTCTGGGTGAATATCTCTCAAGCCTTAATTTAAAGCAATTGCGTCTGGCTGAGACGGAGAAGTATGCTCATGTAACCTTCTTTTTTAACGGGGGAGTAGAGGAGCCCAATCCCGGCGAAGACAGGATACTTGTGCCCTCTCCAAAGGTAGCCACATATGATCTTCAGCCCTCCATGTCTGCACCGGAGGTGTGTGAGAAGCTCCTTTCCGCCATACATTCACATGAATACGACGTTATTATCATAAACTTCGCAAACCCGGATATGGTAGGTCATACCGGTGTGCTTTCCGCTGCCGTGGAAGCTGTGGAAACTGTGGATGCCTGCGTGGGCAAGACTGTGGATGCTCTTATAGAAGAGGGGGGATCCATGTTCCTTTGCGCAGATCACGGCAACTGCGAGCAGATGATAGATTATGAAACAGGGGAGCCCTGGACCGCCCATACGACGAATCCCGTGCCTTTTGTGATTATTAATTATCCCGGGGCAAAGGATGTAAAGGAAGACGGCAGGCTTTGCGATATAGCCCCGACGATCCTTGATATGATGGGTATAGATAAGCCCGCCGAAATGACCGGGCATTCACTTATTATAAGGTAATGGATTTTGAATAGGTTTTTCTTGAAAAAAATTCTGGGCATAAATCATTTTTCTCCGGAGCTGGCAAATCATTATGCCAGATATAACATGAATTCGGGTATCCTTGTTGCCATATTTCTGGGAGTGGCAGAAGCCTGGATGCTGTTAAGCCCGGCTTTGCTTTCTTTTAGCGCATCGGATTTTGGCGGGGCTGTCTTTGATCCCCTTCAGTTCGGGATTCGGATGCTGTTATTGTTGGCATCTGTTTTTGTGTGGATATTTGCGTATTTTTACTTGAAAAAGCGACTTTTGCGCTCCCGTGTTGCCCAGACTGTGAAGTATATATATTCATTTATCTGTATCTTATGCGGAATAGTGCTTTCTGCTTTGGATTTTGCAAACAACGAGCAGATACTGGCTTTTACAACCATGATATTGCTGGTGTTTGGTGTGTTTATCTGGAGACCTGTCTTGTCCCTTTCCTCCATGGCCGTGTCTTTTACGATATTCTTTGTGCTTTGCGGAAATGTACGTGAAATATCCATGTCTGTAAAATTTAATATCACCGTTACGTATATAGTAGCTGCTATGATAAGTATCGGCCGGTATTTTCAGTGGATACACGAATCCGACAAGATTTTTGAGGTGGATCAGGCAAACAGAGAGCTTGAAGATGCAAACATGGAGTTGGAGGAATCCTACATTTCCCTGGAAGAGTCGAATAATGCGCTTAAGGTATCCAATGAAGCTCTTGCCAAGTCAAACAGGGACGTTACTGCTTTAAACAGCACCCTGGCAAAGACAAATAAGCATCTTAAATATGTATCGGACAGGGATTACCTTACCGGTCTGTATACTCCCAGAGGCTTCAGGAGGATATGCAAATCCATAATACGTTCCCTTCCCCAATCAGCTTCCTCTGATGAAGGGCTTTCTTCCGAGCCGTTTAGGATGTCATATGTACACTTTAATTTAAATAATTTCAAGGGGTATAACGTGCAATACGGATTTCCCGTCGGAAATATTTTCCTTAAGGATTTTTCCAGATTTCTGGAAGAGGTGTTCCATAACGAGGCAGATCCAAACAGCCATTATTCGGCTCTTTCAAGGGAAGGCAACGATCATTTTATAGCTTTTGCCCCCTCGGAGAATCTGGATGCAAAAATAAGGCTTGCTGTGGATTTTGTGGAAAGATACAGGCGTAATGTTTATATGCGTTTGTGTGCGGGAGTTTATGAGCTTGATGATATGCATATGGAAGTGGGAGTCGGCGTAGACAGAGCCCGGTTTGCCTGCAATATCATAAAAAACAATCCTCACGTTACTGTTAACTTCTATAACAGTGAGCTTGAAAAGGAGATAAACCTGAAGCGCCACATAACGGGACATATTGATGAAGCGATTCAAAATGAAGAAATAAAAGTTTATTATCAGCCCATAGTGGATATAGCTACGGGAGAAATAGTCGAAATAGAAGCGCTTTCCCGCTGGGACGATTCCCAAAAGGGTTTTCTTTCTCCCGCATCCTTTATACCGGCTCTTGAGGAAAGCCGCCAGATATATAAGCTTGATTGCTTCGTGGCGGAAAAATCCTGTCAAAATTATCTTTTGATAAGGGAAAAGAAGGGAAAAACCATCCCTGTTTCCATCAATTTTTCAAGGGTAGATTTTGAAATCATGGATGTATGCGGTTTTCTTAAAAACCTGGCTGATAAGTACGGTATTCCCCGTGAGCATATAGAAGTAGAGGTTACGGAAAGTGCTTTGACTTCGGACAGGAGCTTTCTTAAGGAAAAGCTTGAATGCCTTAAGGAATCGGGATTTTGCGTCTGGCTTGATGATTTCGGAAGCGGATATTCCTCTCTTAATACATTAAAGGATTATAAATTTGATGTTATAAAGATTGATATGGAATTTTTGCGGAATCTCGAAAACAGCCCAAATACCGGGATTATAATGAGAAGTATAATATCTTTGTGTAACGATCTTAAGACCGTGACTCTTACGGAAGGTGTTGAAACGAAAGATCAGCTTGAATTCCTCAAGGAGCTTGGATGCGTAAAAGCCCAGGGATATTATTTCTCAAAGCCGGTTCCCATAGATGAGCTTATGGAAAAATCATACGTATATGAAACTTGACATAACAGAGCAATATGTATAGAATTCACGAAGTGCGTCAGGGTGAATCTGCCAGATAAGAATCATGTGCCTTGGGAAAGACTGATTAATTAAAATTAATCAGTGCTTCCCGTGATGAAAAAGGATTTTTGCAGTGAATAAAAGACCGTACAAAAGAATATTTGTAGTCGTTCTGGATTCCCTTGGCATAGGTGCCATGGACGATTCGGAGGACTTTGGTGATAGAGGGGTTAATACCTTTAAGCATATAGCAGACAGCAGGGAAGACTTTCAAATCCCCAATCTGGCTAAACTGGGTGCGTCAAATCTGGTTGACATAAAACAGGTAGAGCCGAACCCCGAAGCCCTTGGAAGATATTGTGCTCTTAATGAAAGGAGCCGGGGCAAAGATACCATGACGGGGCATTGGGAGATGATGGGAATCTATACGGATAAACCCTTTATCACATTTACCGATACCGGATTCCCCCCGGAACTCATAGAGGCTCTTGAGAAAGAAACCGGCCGCAAGATCATAGGTAACAAGGCAGCAAGCGGCACCGTTATCCTCGATGAACTCGGAGAGCGCGAGATAAACGAAGGCAAGCTTATCGTTTATACTTCCGCAGACTCCGTGCTGCAGATATGCGGAAACGAAGAGACCATGGGACTTGATGATCTCTACAGGTATTGCGAGATAGCCCGGCGTCTTACTATGCGGGAGGAATGGAAGGTCGGAAGAGTCATAGCCCGTCCTTATACCGGCAAAAAGAAAGGCGAATTCGTCCGGACCGCAAACAGGCATGACTATGCTTTGTCTCCCCCGGGTCTTACGGCGCTGGATTCCCTGAAAGACGGCGGATATGATGTTATCGGCATCGGTAAGATTTATGATATATTTAACGGTCAGGGAATCACAAAATCACTTCATTCTAAATCCAGTGTACACGGCATGGAGCAGACCATAGAGACCGCAAAAACCGGTTTTACGGGGCTTTGCTTTGTTAATCTTGTGGATTTTGATGCAAAGTGGGGGCACAGAAGAGACCCTAAAGGCTATGGCGATGAAATCGAAAGATTTGACGAAAAGCTGGGCGAGCTGATGCCCTGCCTTAATAAGGACGACCTGCTTATACTTACGGCAGATCACGGAAACGACCCTACATACACCGGTACCGACCATACCAGGGAAAAAGTACCCTTTATAGCCTGGTCGCCTTCCTATGACACGGAGTCTGACGGCGGAAAAGAGCTGTGTGAGCAGGATACTTTCGCTGTTATAGGAGCTACGATAGCAGAGAACTTCGGGGTATCAATGCCCCAAAATACTATAGGAAAATCTATTCTTGAGGAGTTGACATAATATGCGTGCTATACCCGTATATAATATAATAGTAATACCCAATGTAACATATTATTTCCAGAAGGATTATCTGGAAGAGCTTGCCGGCACCGGCTTTGAGGAAGATGAAGAAGTGGCTTTTCTCATAATGAATGAGGATGTTGAGATAGAAAAGCTAAAGCCCGAGAATTTTCATCCGATTGGAGTTTGCGCCAAAATCGGAAGCACCGACAAGGACGGAACCATATCCGTTGATACCCTCTATCGCATAGATGTGGAGTCTGTAACCATGGGAAATCCCATAACCTGCGAGGGGAAGGAACGGCCCATGAAGGAGGATATGGATGATGAGGATATAAAGAATGCTTTTGCCGGTGTAAAGAGCTCTTTTATACATTATCTCGATCAGACCCAGTGGGGATTTGTGGCCAGAAATTATATCATGCAGTGGAAGTCCATTGAGGAGATGGTATCAGCCATATCTTCACATACGGACCTTGAACCTGCGGAAAGGTATGAGATACTCTCTACGGATTCACTGAAGGAGCGCACAGAGCTTATAGAACAGATCCTTTATGAATTTATAGCCATGGCGCAGATAGGCAACGAGGCGGAAAGCTATTCCAATGAGAGCAACGAAAAGCTTTACCGTGAGGATGCCATCAAAAAGCAGATAGATTTTCTGCAAAAGGAGCTGGATGAAATGCATCCGGAGAATGTATCGGATGTGAGGAAATTTGAAAAGTCCATAGAAGAAGCGGGGATGAATGAAACTGCCAAAAGCGAGGCGCAGAAAGTCCTTAACCGCATGAAGCAGGAGGGTAAGAATTCCTCCGAATACGGCATGCTCTATGATTATCTGGACTTTGTTACCGGTCTTAAATGGCGGGTAGAGGAAGGAGAACCGGTTGACATAAATAAGGCGCAGGAAATCCTTGACGAAGACCATTACGGGCTCAAAAAGGTAAAGCGCCGTATACTGGAGCAGCTTGCTGTAATGACTCTGAAAAAATCCCAGTCCGGATCCATTATCCTTTTCGTAGGACCTCCGGGAACGGGTAAAACCAGTATCGGTCAGTCCATTGCCAGGGCTTTGGGCAGAGAATATGTCCGCATATCTCTTGGCGGCGTCCGTGACGAAGCGGATATCAGGGGACACAGGCGTACTTATATAGGAGCCATGCCCGGACGCATTATGGACGGGATTAAAAAGAGCGGCGCCATGAATCCCGTAGTCGTCCTTGACGAGGTGGATAAGATTGCAAAGGAATATAACGGAGATCCTTCAAGCGCTCTTTTGGAAGTATTAGATCCCGAGCAGAATTTTTCCTTTACGGATCACTATATGAATGTGCCCTACGATCTTTCCAATGTGCTTTTTGTATGTACCGCAAATACTACGGATACCATCCCTGAACCTCTGCTTAACCGTATGGAGGCAATAGAATTCCAGGGATATACCGCTACGGAAAAATACCAGATAGCAACCCGCCATCTTGTGCCCAAGGCTATGGAAAGCATGGGCGTAGGCAGGTCAAAATTAAAGATAACAGACGACGCCATCCGCACCATTATATCCGACTATACCGCAGAGTCCGGAGTCCGGGGCCTAAAGAAGCGCATAGACAAGATATGCAGGATGAGCGCCTTAAAGATAGTGACCGGGGAGCAAAAGACCGTAACCGTAAGCCCCAGGAAGC
Source organism: uncultured Lachnospiraceae bacterium (assembly GCA_905236845.1). Taxonomy (GTDB): domain Bacteria; phylum Bacillota; class Clostridia; order Lachnospirales; family Lachnospiraceae; genus RUG14243. Next base: position 7,561 of record CAJOQM010000034.1, read on the forward strand.
TTCATGAATTTCTTGATATGCATCCCTACAGGCACGATCATATCCTTGAAAAGAAGCAGCCCGGCGTAGTGACGGGGCTTGCCTGGACAGCTGCGGGAGGAGATATCCTCTTTATAGAGACCGTGTTTGCCCCGGGAACGGGGAAGACGGTAATTACGGGACAGCTGGGGGATGTTATGAAAGAATCCGTCCAGATAGCCGTAAGCCTTGCAAAGCTTTATTTCCCCAAGGAGCAGAAGCGTTTTAAGCAAAACGACCTTCATATACATGTGCCCGAAGGGGCTGTTCCCAAGGACGGACCTTCCGCAGGTATAACCATTACCACGGCTCTTGTATCTCTTCTTACGGGAAAAGCGGTAAGTCCCAACTTTGCCATGACAGGAGAGGTTTCTCTAAGAGGCGGGGTCATGCCTATAGGCGGTCTTCCGGAAAAGCTTATGGCAGCCATGCGTGCGGGTATAACGGATGTATTTATCCCGAGGGATAATGAAAGAGACCTTGAAGATGTGCCGGATGAAGTAAAGGATGCTCTTAATATTATACCCGTAGATAAAGTAGAGGAAGTGCTTGAAAAAACAGGGGTATTCCCGGCATAAAGGAGACTTTGATGAAATATTTCGGTACCGACGGCTTCAGGGGCAGGATAAATGAAGACCTGACCTTGGAGCATGCAATAAAGACAGGTGAATTTTTGGGGGCTTATTTTAAGGAAACAAATGAAAGTCCCAGAATAGTCATAGGCAAGGACACCCGCCAGTCCAGCTATATGCTTGAGTACGGGCTTGCTGCAGGTATAGTTTCAAGCGGCGCCAATGCATATCTTATGCATGTGACCACGACTCCCAGCGTATCCTATATTACTGAAAAGAACGGATTTGACTGCGGTATTATGATAACCGCAAGCCACAATCCCTATCATGATAACGGCATAAAGATAATAAACAGCAACGGCGACAAGATGGGAGACAGTTTCCTTTCCAAGGTGGAGGATTATATCGACGGAAAAATCTCCATAAATAAGGCAGAAGACCCGGGAAGCTGCATAGATTATCTTTCCGGCCGCACGGAATACATAAACCGGCTTACGGGGATTCCCAAGAATTCATTCAGGGGATACAAGATTGGTCTTGACTGTGCCAACGGAGCTTCATTTGCCATTGCAAGGAACGTATTTTCCATCCTGGGTGCGGATATATTTATTACAAACAATATCCCTGACGGCAGGAATATCAACGTAAATTGCGGTTCTACCGCACCGGATGATTTTTGCAGATTTGTAGTGGATAACAAGCTTGATATAGGCTTTGCTTTTGACGGGGATGCGGACAGATGTATAGCCGTAGACGAAAAGGGAAAGATAATAGACGGAGACGGCATAATGTATCTTCTTGCCCTTTCCTTGAAGGAGCGCAACCGTCTTAAGAAGGATACGGTAGTAGCTACGGTTATGTCAAATATCGGTCTTGAAAAAGCGCTTTCAAATCACGGTATAAATCTTATCCGTACTGATGTTGGGGACAAATACGTCTCCCGGGAAATGTTTGCAAACGATTATTCCATAGGCGGGGAACAGTCCGGGCACATTATCATTGGAGACAAGGCAAAGACAGGCGACGGAATCCTTACGGCTCTTTGCGTGGCCGACGTTTTGGTAGAAACAAAGAATGTAGCTTCCGCTCTTACGTCGGGTCTTGATATATTCCCCCAGAAGCTTGAAAACGTAAGAGTTTCCGATAAGGAAAAAGCCATGTCTGATACTGCTCTTCTTGCAAAGCTTAAAGAATGCGAAGGAAAGATGGCGGGCAAAGGAAGAATACTTCTTCGCCCCAGCGGAACAGAGCCCCTGATCCGGATTATGGTAGAAGCTCAAAGTCTTGATGAATGTGATGAAGTTATAGATATGCTTAAGCCGCTCGTTAAATAAGAGCGGCTTTATTTTTCGTACTTCGTCTTTTCTCTGCGGATTTCATCCATATAGGCTGCCGTGATGATGCCGGAGGGAAGAGCGATGACCGCTACACCTACAAGGGCGGATATCATGGTGATGACCCTGCCGCCGAATGTAACGGGGGTAATGTCGCCGTAGCCTATGGTGGTAATGGATATGGTAGCCCAGTACAAAGCATCAAAGAATGTGTTGAAAAGAGAGGGCTCCATCTGGAATATAAAAAGCGCCGAAGCGATAATATATGCAAATGTCAAAAGCAAAACGGCTATAAGCTGGTTCTTTACCCGGTACAGGACGTTTTGAATCGTAGACATGGTTTTTGAATAGCGGACCAGCTTTAAAAGCTGCATTACCCTGAATACACGAAGGAGCCTGAAATATCCTATGGTTACGGAGTGGGGCATAAAGGAGGAAAGTATGGGAAGCAAAGACAGGAAATCCACTATAGCCATAGGGGTAAATATATAGGCAAAGTAGGCTTTGTAATTCTTAAATCCCATTTTGTAATCCGCAGTATAAACCCTTACCGCATAGTCAAAAAGGAAAATAAGATTTGTAAGCGAATAGATATAGTATGTGTACTGGTTTGTGACTTTTAAAGTCATCGGGAGGAGTCCCACAATAACGCCTGCCAGCATCATTGTATCATAAACCTTGCTTGCGACATCCCCTTCCTTGCCTACTTCTACTATTTCATATGTTCTTCTTTTTACGGATTCCAGTTTTGCGCCCATTTTCATATCCTATATATAAAATGCATCAACAAAAAGCATTATTCCCCATATTATAAGAGCAATAATGACTATTAAACACACAATGGTAAATATTGTCCCCGTTATATCTCTTTTTTTTACAGTGCCACTGTCGTTTATCAATTTTTCATTATGATTCAATGGGTTCATACATACCTCCCGTCCGGCAGAAACCGCTTTAATATTAGTCTAACTGTGGGGGCGGTGTCAAGTATTATAAGCATGGTAACCTTCAGGTGTAGGGTTTTTCTTGCTAGTATTATATATTTGTGGTAGAATACAAAAAGTTTGAATTGGATAAGGAGGCACTGAATGTCTATATTTAAAGGCTCGTGCGTAGCCATAGTTACGCCGTTTGATAAAGATGACAATGTGAATTACGATATGCTTAAGACGCTTGTGGATTTTCATTGCGATAACGGGACAGATGCCATAGTTATCGTGGGAACTACAGGTGAAGGTTCTACACTTACTATGGATGAGCATGCGGAGTGTATCAGGCAGACCATCGCTTTTGCAAAGGGCAGGGTTCCGGTAATCGCAGGAACAGGCTCAAACTGTACAAAGGATGCGGCGGCTCTTTCCAAAGAGGCTGATTCTTTCGGGGCAGACGCTGTGCTTGTGGTAACGCCATACTACAACAAGGCTACACAGCAGGGCTTAAAGGAGCATTATACCCAGGTGGCAAAGAATATAAACATACCTCTTATTATCTACAATGTGCCCAGCCGTACAGGCTGCAGGGTAAATGCGGATACTGCGGCGGATCTTATAAAGAATGTGGATAATATCGTGGGAATGAAGGATGCAACGGGGGATATTTCCTATGCCGCAGACCTTATGCATTATACAAACGGCGATTGTGAGCTGTATTCGGGAAATGATGATGCAGTCGTGCCTTTGCTTTCCCTCGGGGGGGTCGGCGTTATCTCCGTCCTTGCAAATATAGCTCCCCGCCAGACTCATGATATGGTAATGTCATATTTAAACGGAGATACAAAGAAGGCTATGGAGATACAGCTTGACGCCATGCCTCTTATTCACGCTCTGTTTAGCGAGGTTAACCCCATCCCCGTTAAATATGCCATGAAGGCTATAGGATATGATGTAGGCAGCTTAAGGCTTCCTCTGACTCCCATAGAAGAAAAGAACGCAAAGGTTCTTGTTGAAGAAATGAAGAAATTCGGTCTTGATGTGAAATAATATTAATATGGGTGAAGCCTTTGAGTAAGTTCAATAAACTTGTAAAACCGTTTCTTATGTTGTATCATAGGAAACGGTTTTCTTTTTTGAAAGGAGAATAATAATGATAAAAGCTTTAATGCACGGAGCAGGGGGGCATATGGGGAAGGTTGTATCCGAGATTGCCTTATCTGACCCTGATATCGGGATAACATGCGGCGTGGATCCAAGAGATGATATTGCCGCAGATTGTCCTGTGTTTAAGAGCCTTGATGATGTGACAGAGGATTTTGATGTAATAATCGATTTTTCCAACGCATCGGCTGTGGATGATCTGCTTGAATATACCGCAAAAACAGGCAAGGGGCTTGTTCTTTGCACAACGGGATTAAGCGAAGCGCAGATTGCCAAAGTAAATGAAGCCGCAAAGAAAGCGCCGGTTCTGCGCTCTGCAAATATGAGCCTTGGTATAAATACTCTTATGGCTCTTTTAAAAAAGGCAACTGAGGTATTCGTGCCTGCAGGATACGATGTAGAGGTAGTAGAAAAGCATCATAACCAAAAGCTGGATGCTCCTTCGGGCACGGCTATAGCTCTTGCAGATTCCGTAAATGAAGCAGCCGGCAATCAGTTTGAATATATATATGACAGAAGTCAAAGAAGGCAAAAAAGGGACAAGAAGGAGCTTGGTATATCGGCAGTCCGTGCCGGCACTATCGTGGGCGAGCATGATGTGATATTCGCAGGGACGGATGAAGTAATTACCTTTACTCATACTGCATATTCAAAGGCTGTGTTTGCCAAGGGTGCGGTGTCTGCGGCAAAATATATAGCAGATAAGGCGCCGGGGCTTTATGATATGGCGGATGTGATTGCAGGTTGACATAACGACAGGCAGCGGCCGGGTGAAAAGCGGCTGCCGCCAGGAGATTTGGATTGGAGATTACGACCGGAGTTTAGTTGACATAACAACAGATTTAAGGAGGTGAAGAATGTCAGATACAAAGAAGTACGACATAGACTATCTTAAGAGCGTATCAAGGCTCTATCCAAACATTGCATCTACGGCCACGGAGATTATTAACCTCCAGGCCATTTTGAATCTACCCAAGGGAACGGAGCATTTCCTTTCCGATATTCACGGGGAATATCAGCAGTTTGAGCATGTGCTGCGTAACGGCTCCGGTGCCGTTCGCCGAAAGATCGACGAGGAATTCGGAGATATATTGGCTGCTACGGAAAAGCGGGATCTGGCTTCCCTTATTTATTATCCGGAGGAGAGGCTCTCACTTATACAGAAATCCGGCATTCCCATGGACGACTGGTATGTGGTAATGATAAACCGCCTTATCAGAGTCTGCAGGGCTGCAGCCTCCAAATACACAAAGTCCAAGGTCAGAAAGGCTCTCCCCAAAGATTTTGCATATGTCCTTGAAGAGCTCCTTACGGGTCGCCGCGATCAGGCAAACCAGGAGGATTATTATAACGAGATAATAAAGACGGTAATAGACATCGGCAAGGCGCCGGAGCTCATAAAGGCCTTGTGCGATACCATATGCCGCTTTGTAATAGATCACCTTCACATAGTCGGGGATATTTTTGACAGAGGTCCGGGTCCCCATATCTGCATGGATATTCTTCAGAATTATCACTCCGTTGATATACAATGGGGAAACCATGATGTCCTTTGGATGGGAGCTGCGGCCGGGCAGACTGCCTGCATGGCTACTGTTCTTCGAATAAGCGCAAAGTACGGAAATCTTGATATCCTTGAAGAAGGCTACGGCATAAATATGATTCCCCTTGTGCGTTTTGCCATGGATACCTACAAGGACGACCCCTGCGATTGCTTTACCCTTTCCGTATCTGACGAGGAATATGAAAAGAAAAACGGCTTCTATGACAGACGCATGCAAAAGGCTATAGCCGTTATCCAGTTTAAGCTGGAAGGACAGCTTATAAAGGAGCATCCGGAATATCATATGGAAGAGCGCCTTCTTCTTGACAAGATGGATGTGAAGAATAAGAAAGTAACGGTAGAAGGTGTGGAATATCCCCTGGAGGATACGAATTTCCCCACCATAGACTGGAAGGATCCCTACAAGCTCTCGGAGGAAGAAGAGGAGCTGGTAGAGCATCTTCGCCAGAGCTTTGTAAACTGCGAAAAGCTCCAGGAGCACGTGAAATTCATGCTTCGCAAAGGCTCCCTTTATAAGGTTTATAACAACAATCTTCTTTTCCATGGGTGCATGCCCTTAAATGCAGACGGCACTCTTAAGGAAGTAGAGGTGTACGGCAAGACCTACAGCGGCAAAGGGCTTTTTGACAAGGTAGAGCAGTACTTAAGGAAGGGCTATTACTCCGTGGATCCTGATGAAAAGAAAAAGGGAGCGGATCTTTTCTGGTGGACCTGGATAAACGGTAATTCGCCGCTTTTCGGGAAAGGCAAGATGACTACCTTTGAAAGGTATTTCATAAAGGACAAAAAGACTCACAAGGAGCCCAAGGATCCGTATTATACCTGGTATGAGAAGGATGAATGCGTCACAATGATCCTTGAGGAATTCGGCGTTACCGATCCGGATGCAAAGATAATTAACGGTCATGTGCCCGTTGAATTCAAAAAGGGTGAATCGCCGGTTAAATGCAATGGACGGCTTCTTGTGATAGACGGAGGATTCTCCAAAGCATATCAGCCAAAGACGGGAATTGCGGGATATACTCTTATTTATAATTCCTACGGATTCCTCCTTGCAGCTCACGAACCCTTTGTATCCGTTGAAAAAGCGGTAGAAGAAGGGCTGGATATCCACTCTGACACGGTGCTTGTGGAAAACGTTACCCGAAGGCAAAAGGTTGCAGATACCGATACGGGCCGGGACATCCAAAGCCAGATAGATGAACTTATGGCTCTTTTAAAGGCTTACAGAAGCGGTAAGATAGTGGAGAAAGAGTAAAAAGTCTATTGACTTTTTATAAAAAAACTATATAATATTATCCGTAGTTTTTCGGGTTAACAAGGGCGTTTTCCCAGTGTGTGGGGTAACGCCTTTTTTATGCATTTTAACGCATTACCCGTCTTCAAAAAGGAGGAATAAAAATGAAGAAAAGACTTTTGTCCATCGCTCTGGCGGCTGCCATGACCGTGACCTTATTCGGTTGCGGCGGTACATCGTCAGACACAACAACATCTTCTGGTGACAGCTCTTCGTCATCGGCTTCGGTATCAAGTTCAGACCTGAACATTATGTTGGAGACAGCCGTAGAATCCCTGGATCCCCAGGAAGCTACGGACGGAACCTCATTTGAGGTAATTGCAGACTTTACCGACGGACTTATGCAGATGGATGAGGACGGCCAGGCGGTAGAGGCTATTGCAGAGTCCTATGAGAGTTCTGATGACGGTCTTACATGGACATTTCATTTAAGAGAAGATGCAACATGGTCAAACGGTGAACCCGTTACTGCAGCAGACTTTGTATTCGGCTGGCAAAGAGCCGTTGACCCGGATGTGGCATCCGAATACAGCTATATGCTTTCTGATATCGGTCAGATTAAGAATGCAGCGGAAATCATTGAAGGAAACGTAGATAAGAGCGAGCTTGGCGTAACTGCCGAGGATGACTATACTCTCGTAGTAGAGCTTGAGGCTCCTGTATCATATTTCCTTAGCCTTATGTATTTCCCCACATTCTATCCCGTGAATGAAGCGTTCTTTAATGAGTGCGGAGATTCTTATGCTACATCTCCTGATACACTGCTTTCAAACGGCGCTTTTGTAATAGACGACTATGAGCCTGCGGCTACCGCATTCCACCTTACAAAGAACGATGATTATTATGATGCGGATACGGTACAGCTTTCAGGTCTTAACTATCAGGTTATCCAGGATTCACAGCAGGCTCTTATGAGCTATCAGAGCGGCGATCTTGATATGACTCTTGTAAACGGAGACCAGGTAGAGCAGGTGCAGGATGATGATGAGTATCTGGCAGTAGGTGCAGGATACCTGTGGTATGTAGCACCGAACATGGATGCTGTAGAAGAGCTTGCAAACGAAAACATCCGTTTTGCCATGACATATGCTATTAACCGCGACTCTATCTGCGAGGACGTGCTTAAAGACGGTTCTGCTCCTACCTACACCGCAGTACCTCCCGAGTTTGCTACAGGTCCCGACGGATCAGACTTTTCTGCAGACCAGACCATGTTCGCCGATGTATGCTCATATGATGCAGACAAGGCAGCTGAAGCGTGGGAGAAGGGACTTTCCGAGCTTGGCGTAACAAGCCTTGAATTTGATATGATAGTAGATTCCGATGACGCTCCCCAGAAGGTGGCACAGGTTCTTAAGGAGCAGTGGGAGACCGCTCTTCCCGGACTTACCGTAAACCTTGTGGTAGAGCCCAAGAAGCAGCGCGTACAGGATATGCAGGACGGAAACTTCGAGCTTGGCCTCACACGTTGGGGACCGGACTATGCAGATCCCATGACATATCTTGGTATGTGGGTTACCGGAAACAATAACAACTACGGTCTGTGGTCAAACTCTGAATATGATGCAATCATCGAAGAGTGCACTACCGGAGAGATAGCCCAGGATGAAGAGGCACGCTGGCAGAAGCTTTACGACGCAGAGCAGATCGTAATGGATGAGGCGGTTATCTTCCCGCTTTATACACAGTGCAATGCAGAGATGATCTCCTCTAATGTAACAGGGGTAGAATTCCATCCTGTAGCACTTAACAGAGTTTACAAGAGAGCTGTAAAGTCTGAGTAAATTATTCTTTTGAATTTCAGGGTTGCGGGGTGTCAAAGCCCCGTGACCTTTTCGTGTGTTTATACACAATAAGCGATGCTATTACGGAAATCGGGTTAGGTTGGCCCGGTAACCATAACGAAAGGAAGAACAACATTGAGAAAGTATGTCTTAAAAAGAGTGCTGACGGCGGTATTTACGCTTCTTGTGATATTGCTGGTGCTCTTTATCCTGATGCAGCTTATGCCGGGCTCCCCCTTTAATGACGAGAAGCTGACGGATGACCAGCTGCAGCTCCTTTATGAAAAATACGGACTGGATAAGCCGATCATAGTCCAGTTTTTCAATTACGTTAAGAATATGTTTACGGGAGATTTCGGTGTAAGCTACAAGATTTCCAAAAACACTCCCATAGCCCAGCTTATAGCAAGCCGCCTTCCCATATCCATCGGAATAGGCTTTATGGCTGTTTTCATAGGGGCGCTCATAGGTCTTATCCTGGGTATCGTGGCTGCTATCTGGCATGATACCATTCTTGATACCATAGCTACGATTATATCCGTTATCGGTGTGTCTGTGCCTTCGTACGTGTTCGCATTGGCTCTTTCTTTTGAATTCGGTTTTACGCTTGGGTGGTTCCCCATGCTGTATTCAAATTCGGCGCAGTTATCCTCAAGTATCCTGCCTTCGGTTTCACTGTCTATGTTTACCATGGCGTCTATCGCCCGGTTTACCCGAAGCGAGATGATGGAGGTAATGGACAGCGAATATATGCTCCTTGCGGAAAGCAAGGGACTTTCGGGGCGTGCCCTTATATTAAGGCATGCGCTTAGGAATGCTCTTATACCCATAGTGACTGTCCTTGCGCCCCTTATAGTAGACCTTATGACAGGTTCTCTTGTGGTTGAAAAGATATTCTCCATACCCGGAGTGGGATCTCTTCTTGTAAATGCCATCCAGAGTAATGATTATAACGTGGTTATTTCATTAAGCTTTATTTATTCTGCCATGTATATTGTAATCATGCTGGTGGTAGACATACTTTACGGCATCATAGATCCCAGAATAAGACTGGCAAAGGAGGATGGCTGATATGGCAGATATAGCAAATGAAAATAAATATCCCGACGACGGATATTCACAGGATCTTTTTGTACTTAAGGAAGATGCCGCAGATATTACCATAGACGAAAACTTTGCCTCCCAGTCTTTCTGGAAAGAGGTAAGGGCACAGTTTTTGAAGAAAAAGAGTGCGGTATTCGGGCTGATTGCAATCATAATAATCACGCTGCTTGCCATATTCGGTCCGGGAATGAATTCATACAGCTATTCGGATCAGGATCTTTCCCAGAAGAACCTGGCGCCCAGAGTGGCCTGGCTCGAAGGTTTAGGCATATTTGACGGTTCAGAAACTATAAGCACTACCTCCGGATCAAAGACTACCAACGGCTATGAGGACAGCGGACTTTCGGATGTATATTACTGGTTTGGCTCCGATACCTTCGGCCGCGATATCTGGACCCGTACCTGGTCCGGTGCCCGGGTGTCTCTTATAATTGCCGTGGCGGCGGCTCTTATAGATATGATCATCGGTATGAGCTACGGGCTTATATCGGGATTTTTCGGCGGCAAGGTGGATATGGTCATGCAAAGGATACTGGAGGTCTCAAACGGTATCCCCAGGCTTGTTATAGTTACGCTGCTTTTGCTGGTATTAAGCCCGGGCATACTTACAATTGTATTTGCCCTTATGCTGACGGAGTGGATCGGCATGAGCCGCATCGCCCGCGCCGAGATGCTTAAATTAAAAGAACGGGAGTTCGTTCTGGCTTCCCGTACACTGGGTGCAGGCTCTTTCTTTATTATATTTAAAGAAGTATTGCCGAATATCATAGGGCCTATCATTACCCAGGTTATGTTCTCCATACCTACGGCTATATTTACGGAAGCCTTCCTTTCCTTTGTGGGTCTTGGTATACCGGTTCCCCAATGCTCTCTGGGATCCCTTATATCCGAGGGCTTTAACAGCTTTACAACACATCCTTACCAGATAGTTCCGCCTATTATCGTTATGGCTTTGCTTATGCTTAGCTTTAACCTGGTAGCAGACGGACTTAGGGAAGCACTTGATCCGAAGTTTAAGGAGATGTAAGATGGCAGATAAGATAATAGAAATAAACAATCTGGATATATCCTTTAAGACTACGGCGGGTCTGGTTCATGCTATCCGGGGCATAAATGTGGATTTGGAAAAAGGCGAAACCGTAGCTATCGTAGGTGAATCCGGCTCCGGCAAGTCCGTTACCATGAAGGCTGCAATGGGTATACTTGCCTCAAATGCCGTTGTGAATTCCGGAGAGATACTTTTCCATTATACCGACGACGACGGACAGCCCGCTATGGTAGATATATTGCAGAAGGACAAAAGGTGGATCAGGAATAACATAAACGGCAGGCGTATTTCCATGGTCTTCCAGGATCCCATGACGAGCCTTGACCCTACCATGACTATTGGCAAGCAGATCATGGAGGGTATGATCTGGCATTATAAAACTCCCAAGAAGGAAGCCTGGGACAAGGCTGTTGGTCTTCTTAAGGAGGTAGGAATAGAAGATGCCCAAAAGAGGATGAAACAGTATCCTCATCAGCTGTCCGGCGGTATGCGCCAGAGGGTTGTTATAGCTATAGCGCTTGCCTGCGATCCGGATCTTCTTATATGCGACGAGCCTACTACAGCTCTTGATGTAACGATTCAGGCGAAGATTTTAGAGCTTATTAAGAAAGTACAAAAAGAGCGCCATATAGCGGTTATTTATATAACTCATGACCTCGGAGTCGTAGCTACCGTGGCAGATTATGTAAACGTCATGTATGCCGGAAAAATCGTGGAAGTCGGCAATGTAAACGAAATCTACTATGATCCGAAGCATCCCTATACCTGGGGATTGCTTTCGGCTATGCCCGATCTTGATACAGATGACGACAGGCTCTATACCATCCCCGGCTCCCCGCCAAACCTGCTGCATGAGGTAAAGGGCGATGCGTTTGCAGCCCGCAACAAATATGCCATGAAGATAGACGACGAGGCGGATCCTCCCATGTTTCAGGTGAGCAAAACACACTGGGCTGCCACGTGGCTCCTTGATCCCAGAGCGCCCAAGGTACAGATGCCAAAGGAACTGTCGGATCGTATAGAACGAATGAAGGAGGCGGTAAGAAGTGCCGGAAAATCAATCGACTAAAGAACCTATCCTTAAGGTTACGGATTTAAAGCAATATTTCAAGATAAGCGACAGTTATACGGTAAAGGCCGTAGACGGCGTAAGCTTTGATATCTATCCCGGCGAGACATACGGTCTTGTAGGTGAGTCCGGCTCCGGAAAGTCTACCATAGGCCGTGCGGTAATACGCCTTTATGATCCTACAGACGGCAGGATTGAATTTGACGGCATGGATATTACCGGCAAAATGAGCCGCAAGAATGAGAACACCCTGCGTACCCGTATGCAGATGATATTCCAGGATCCCATGGCATCCTTAAATCCCCGCAAGACCGTAGGGGACATAGTGGCTGAGGGACTGGATATTCATCATACATATAAGACTCACGAGGAAAGAAATCAAATGGTTTCCGAAATCCTGAAGAAGGTAGGGCTTTCCCCTGAACACAGAAGCCGTTATCCCCATCAGTTTTCCGGAGGGCAGCGCCAGCGTGTCGGAATAGCAAGGGCTCTTATTATGAACCCGAAGCTTATTATTGCAGATGAATGTATATCGGCTCTTGATGTGTCCATACAGGCGCAGGTCGTAAATCTTATGAAAGATATCCAGCAGGAGACGGGAACGGCATATCTTTTCATCGCACATGACCTGTCCATGGTTAAATATATTTCAGACCGCATAGGAGTCCTTCATTTAGGTCACCTTCTGGAAACCGGCACAAAGGATGAGATTTTTGATAATCCCCTGCATCCTTATACAAGGAGCCTGTTATCCGCTATTCCTTCTCCCAATCCTATATTTGAGAAGGGAAGAATATCGGAGACTTATGATTATAAGACCAGCGGAATCAATTATTCCGAAGGCACATATCATCATATTTCCGGACAGCATTATGTAAAGTGTACCGACGAGGAGTTTAATAAATGGAATTCATAAAAAAAATAGCCCTTGTATTGGTTTTATGCCTCTTTACAGGTTGCCTTGGAGTATCCTCTGCGATGGCGGCGGAAGTCTCCGTGTCTACATCTACTTCGGACGGCACAAGCCTAACAAACGACAGCTCGGATACGGATACAGTGGTAATCACCATAGATGCGGGTCATGGCGGCAAGGATTCGGGAGCGTCGGGAAAGCTCAAGGGAAAGAGATATTATGAGAAAAACCTGAATCTTACCATAGCAAAGGCTATAAGAGACGAGCTTCTTACATATGCAAATGTAGAAGTTTATATGACAAGGTCTACGGATAAATATATATCCCTTGCAAAGAGAGTAGCCATTGCAAAGGATTATGACTCGGATCTTCTCTACAGTGTCCATATTGACTGGTCATCAAGCAAGAAGACAAACGGAGCCCACGCTCTTGTTTCTTCGGGACAGTACAGGAAGAGTCTTGCAAAGATAGCCTGGGCTGTAGGCTCTTTGACCCTTTCTGAATTGAATCAGGATCTGGGAATAAAGAATCTGGGATATCTGAAGAGAAAATCCTACAGATTAAAGTATCCCAACAAGAAGAAAGCCGATTATTACGCCATAGTCCGCATGGGTACTCTGGCAAATATCCCCTCCCTTATAATGGAGCACGGTTATATTTCAAATAAATCGGATCTTAAGAAAATGGATACGGAAGAAGAGCTTAAGGCAATAGGCATAGCTGATGCAACGGCTATTGCAAAATATTACGGACTGGTCAAGAAGTAGTGACCAGTCCGTTTTTCTTTATTTTTATGCTAAAGTCTTTGCTTATGCCGTTTAGCTTTTTTATAAGTGAGGTTTTTTCTGAGCCGCTTAGTATCCGGGGCTGAAAATCGTTTCTTGATGAGGAACCGGATAGAGAGCAGAGGATGACCTTTAACGAGGTATCTTCGATATCATTGTCCGAATTTACTTCAAACGTCGCCTGAAGTATCATTGTGTCCTTGTCTTTTGGATTTGAATTTCCCCCGAAACAGAAATTTCCCAGACTGTAGGCTATGTATTTGCCCTTGTATGTGGAAAGCCCCTGAAGTACATGGGGGTGGTGGCCGATGACGATATCGCTTCCGTTATCTATGGCGGCCTTTGCTATATTTTTCTGCTTGGAATTCGGATAATAATCCCCCTCAATGCCCCAGTGGAAGCTGGTTATTACAATGTCTGCGTCCTTCTTACGGGCTTGTTTTATAAGCTTTTTTGTCTCCGATATTACCGAGGATTCGGAGTAAGCGCTTAAGGCGCTTTGGCCTATCATGGCTATTTTTATGCCCTTTACCCTTTTGTAAGCTATTTTTGAATAACCGCTGTAAAGGATTCCTGCGGCTTTAAGGGCGCTTATGGTGTCGTTATAACCTGTTTCGCCAAAATCCTTTGTGTGGTTATTTGCGATATTTACCGCTTCGACGCCGGAGCCTGTAAGGATTTTTGTATATGATTTTGAACCTTTGAATGTATAGGTTTTATTTGCCCTCGATGTGGATTCTGTAAGTGTTCCTTCAAAATTTACAAGAGTAAGGTCGTCCTTTGTGAAAACATTTTTTACGTTTTTAAGGAAATAGTCTGTGCCGTTGGAATTGCAGGTTGAGATGAAATTTGTATTATATCTCGAATCGGAGCCCAAGGTGCAGTCTCCCGTAAAGCTTACGGTGATTTTTGAGGTCTGGGATTTTGTGTCATCTGCGCAGGCTGTTCTTGCTGCGCCTGTTAAAGGAGCACTTCCTGCAAATAACACCGCAGACAAAGCTATAGCGGTTATGGGAATCAGTTTTTTTATTATGATCATATTTATACCCCCTTGACATTACGTCGCTGCATATCATATCATATTTTTTCAGGCATTGCATTTAAATTTATTTGGAGATTATGTTATGGAAAAACAGATTCATGAAAAAATAGAAGCACTTATAGATTCTTATATGGAAGATTACAGAGGGGGCAAGGCGATAGATGAGCTTAAGTCCTTTGACCGACCGGATCGCCTTGCTATAGTGGATATCTTAGATAAGCTTCAGAAGATTGTATTCCCCGGATATTTTAAGAACCGTTATGCAAAGGTTTATACCCTGCGAAACGACATCACCATGCAGCTTGAAGATGTTATATATCATCTTATGAAGCAGATTGAGATAGCCATAGCTTATGATGAAAAAAATATGGACAGCTCAAGCGAAGAGCTTCATGATAAGGCGGAGGAGTTGATTTTCACATTTCTTGAAAAGATTCCAAAGGTCCGGGAATATATTGAAACGGATCTGCAGGCTGCCTTTGACGGGGATCCTGCGGCTCATACAAAGGATGAAATCATATTTTCCTATCCCGGGCTTTATGCCATATTTGTATACAGGATAGCCCATGAGCTCTATGAACTGGATATTCCGCTTATTCCAAGGATAATGACGGAGCATGCCCACGGGCTTACCGGCATAGATATAAACCCCGGCGCCACCATCGGCAAATATTTCTTTATAGATCACGGAACGGGAATCGTAGTGGGAGAGACTACCGTTATAGGAGACCATGTAAAGATATACCAGGGTGTTACTTTGGGCGCTTTGTCTACAAGCGGCGGAAGGAGCCTTAACAATGTAAAGCGTCATCCTACCATAGAGGATAATGTAACCGTATATTCCGGCGCTTCCATTCTCGGGGGACATACGGTAATAGGAAAAGGAGCCGTCATCGGCGGCAACTGCTTTATTACGGAGTCCGTATCTGCGGGAGCAAAGGTAGCCATAACGGCACAGGATTAGGAAATCCCGGGCTTTGATTTGGGGCTTTGAAAGGAAAATACATGACTCAAAGAATAGATTTTATGCAGGCAAGGGATATATTGGTATCTGCCATCGAAAAAAAAGAAGGTGAGATATTGCCCATAGAAAAAGCATACGGCAGGGTATGCTTTGAGGATGTAGAGGCTTTGGTAAATGTTCCCGCCTTTGACAGATCCCCCTTTGACGGATATGCTTTTTGCGCCGGGGATACGGCAGGAGAGCTTCCCGTTACTTTGGAGATAACGGAGGAAATCCCGGCGGGAAGCGAGCCTTCCATAGAAATAACATCGGGTTTTGCCGCAAAAATACTTACGGGAGCGCCTGTTCCCAAAGGCGTCGATGCCGTCACGAAGTTTGAGGAGACGGATTTTACGGATAAAACCGTCACCTTAAAGCGCAAATATAAATCTGACGAAAACATTATTCATACAGGAGAAAATATTAAAAAAGGCGAAGTGATCGCCCGGAAAGGCCAGGTGATAGATGCAGGGCTTGCCGGGGCTTTGGCTTCTGTATCTATACCCGAAATCAGAGTTTATCGTATCCCCGTAATAGGTATAATTACCACGGGAAGCGAGCTTGTGGAAGCGGGAAATAAGGTATCGGGAGGGAAGATACCCAATTCAAACCGCTATGCTTTTGAGGCTGCGGTAAAAGCTGCCGGATGCATCCCTATGTATCTGGGGGCTCCCGGTGATTCGACCGGGGAAATCTCAAACCTGCTTAAAGAAGGCTTGAGCATAACAGATGCCATAATAACAACGGGAGGAGCTTCCGTAGGTGATTATGATATGGCGCTCGATGCCCTCAAAGAAACAGGGGCGGAGATTCTCTGCGGAAATCTTGCCCTTAAGCCGGGAGGCAAATGCTGGTATGGCAAAAAGGACGGAAAGCTTATATTCAGCCTTTCGGGAAATCCCGCATCTGCAATGACGAATTATTATGCAGCGGTACTTCCCGCACTGCGCAAGCTCTCCGGTAAAGAGCCGGATTACCCTGCTTTTTATGCGTATCTTTCGGAGGATTTTGGAAAGGCGGGAAAGCAGCCCCGGCTTATACGGGGGAATCTTGAATTTGATGACGGCAGGGTATATTTCAGGCAGGCAAATCAGCAGGGTAACGGAGCATTGCATTCTATGGCGGGGATGGACGCTCTTGCGGAAATCCCCCCCGGAAACGAGCCTCTGTCAAAGGGAACAAAGGTTAGAGTCCATTATTTCGGAGGATTATCATGAAAAAGGTTAAGACCGAAGAAGCCGTAGGGCTGTCGTTATGTCATGATGTGACCGGCATAGGCAAGAATTTCAAGGGTCCCGTATTTAAAAGAGGGCATATAATAAAAAAAGAAGATGTGGAAAAGCTCCTTGATCTGGGCAAGAAGCATGTATTTATCTGGGAAGAAAACGCAGGAGAAATCCACGAAGAGGATGCGGCTTTGCGTCTTGCAGATATTGCGGGAACCGGCGGCGCCTCGTTTACCGGACCTTCCGAGGGCAAAATGGTTCTTACGGCAGATGGTGCGGGAATGCTTCGGGTAAACCTGCCTTTGCTTAATAAGATAAATTCTATAGGTGATATTACCGTATGTACTTTGCCCGATCATTATCCATGTCAGAAGGGCTCGAAGCTTGCTTCCATGCGCATTGTGCCCCTGGTTACGGATGAAGAACAGATAATAAGCGCTGAAAAGATGGCGGCAGATTCCGAAAGACCATTGATTGAGCTTGTGTCGTATTCTATGAAAAAAATCGGCATAATTATTACGGGAAGCGAAGTATATAGCGGGAGGATAGAGGATCTTTTTGAGCCCGTAATAAGAAAAAAAGCAGCACAATATCCCACGGAGATTCTGGGATGCACTTTTTGTGATGATAAGCTTTCCATGCTGGAGGATGCGATTGCAGATTATGTAAACCGAGGCGCAGACATAATAGTCATGACAGGCGGCATGTCCGTTGATCCTGATGATCTTACGCCTACAGCTATCAGAAATGCCGGGGCAGATATAATAAAATACGGAATGCCTTCCCAGCCGGGAAATATGCTGCTGGTGTCGTACCTTGGGGATACTGCCGTAATCGGGGTTCCGGGGGCTGCGGTAAAGCTCCCCGTAACTACCTTTGATGTAATTTTGCCCCAGCTTATGACGGGTATAAAATTTACAAAAGAGGAATTGACGAATTTGGCGGACGGCGGCTTTTGCCAGAGCTGCGGCGATGCCTGTCACTGGCCGAACTGCACTTTTGGGAGATATTGAGTCCGGTCGCAGTCCTGTCGGTGCAGTTAGTGAAGGAAAAATGAAAGACGGATACGGAAGGACAATTTCATATTTGCGGGTGTCGGTGACAGATCTTTGCAATCTCAGATGTCAATATTGCATGCCTGAAGAAGGCGTGGAAAAGAAGGAACATGCCCGGATTCTTACTCTTGAGGAAATCGCTGAAATAGTGGAGGAAGCTGCAAAGCTTGGGATAAAAAAAGTCCGCATTACGGGAGGAGAGCCTCTGGTCCGGCGGGGGATAATATCTCTTTGCGAAAATATTGCCCGGACTCCCGGCATAGAGGAGACAGTCATTACCACAAACGGTATTTTACTCGATAAAATGGCGAAAGACCTTTATAATGCTGGGATAAGACGTGTCAATATTTCTCTGGATACGTTAAATCCTGATAAATATCGTAAGATAACAAGGAAAGGAGACCTTAATAAAGTCTTCCTGGGCATTAAAAAAGCAAAAGAGACGGGCTTTAATCCCATAAAGATAAACACAGTTCTTATGGGAGGCTTTAATGACGATGAAATAGATGATTTCGTTGAATTTGCCCGAAAAAACGAGGTGGAAGTCCGCTTCATAGAGCTTATGCCCGTTGGATGCGCAGCGGCTTTTGAAAAAAACAGCTTTATTACCTGCGACAGCATCCGGGATAAGTTTTCGAATCTTATACCCTGCGGAAACAGCGGTGTGGCAAGGGTATTTGAAATCCCCGGATCAAAAGGAAAAATCGGACTTATCACCCCCGAAAGCCATGAATTCTGCTCTGAATGCGACAGAATAAGGCTTACATCCGACGGCAAGATAAAGCCATGTCTTCATTCCGAAGCGGAGATCTCCGTAAAAGGACTTCATGGTGAATCTCTTGCCGAAAAACTTAAAGAAGCCATTATGGCAAAGCCCTTAAGGCATCTTAAATTTTCCCCCGGGGAAGCTACGGCGGGGGGCCGAAGCATGAACAGGATAGGGGGCTAGCAGCCTGTAGCATAATTATAATACGAGGAGGAATCACATATGTCTTATACAGCGGCGGTAATTACGGTAAGTGATAAGGGAAGTAAAGGAGAAAGAAAGGATACTTCAGGACCTGCGCTTTGTGAAATGCTTGAAAAGGCGGGATTTGAGATTGGACAGACGGTTATTATCCCCGATGAGAAAAGCGAGATAGAAAAGAAGCTTGTGGAGTTTTGTGACGAAAAGAAGTATGCCCTTGTGCTTACTACCGGAGGTACGGGTTTTTCAAAGAGGGATGTAACCCCGGAAGCCACCCGTGCTGTCATAGAAAAAGAAGCCCCGGGTATCCCTGAGGCTATGAGGGCAGAAAGCATGAAGATAACAAACC
>CAJOQM010000035.1 GCA_905236845.1 uncultured Lachnospiraceae bacterium
GTGAAAGAAGTGAGATATTATGTTAACTAAGAGAGAAGACATCAGAAACATAGCCATCATAGCTCATGTAGACCATGGAAAGACCACGCTGGTAGATGAGCTCCTGAAGCAGTCCGGTACATTCCGCGAGAATCAGGAGGTCGGTGAGCGTGTGATGGACTCCAATGATATAGAGAGGGAGCGTGGCATCACGATTCTTTCAAAGAATACAGCCGTTACATATAAGGGCACAAAGATCAATATAATAGATACGCCGGGACATGCTGACTTCGGCGGTGAGGTTGAGCGTGTATTAAAGATGGTAGACGGCGTTATCCTTGTTGTCGATGCTTTTGAGGGGCCCATGCCCCAGACGAAGTTTGTCCTGCAGAGAGCGCTGGGATTGGATTTGCCCATCATATGCTGTATCAACAAGATTGACCGTCCCGAGGCGCGTCCGAAGGAGGTTGTTGATGAGACTTTAGAGCTCCTTATGGACCTCGAGGCATCGGATGAGCAGCTTGACTGTCCGTTTGTATATGCCTCCGCAAAGGGCGGCTGGGCAAAGATAGATCCAAAAGACTGGAAGGAGGATATGGTTGACTTATTTGAAACCATTATCAATTATATTCCCTGTCCCGAGGGCGACCCGGAGGCGAATACCCAGGTGCTTATTTCCACCATTGACTATAATGAATATGTGGGCCGCATCGGCATCGGGAAGATTGATAACGGCTCATTAAAGGTAAACCAGGATGCGGTGGTAGTGAATTATCATGACTCTGATAAGAGCCAGAAGGTGCGTATCACCAAGCTCTATGAGTTTGACGGCCTCGACAAGGTGGCTGTAGATGAGGCGTCCATCGGATCGATAGTTGCCATAAGCGGTATCGCGGACTTAAAGATAGGAGATACCATCTGCGGAGTTGACGGCGAGCCTTCCGCTATAGAATTCCAGCCTATTTCAGAGCCTACCATAGCAATGAATTTCGTTGTAAATGATTCGCCTTTGGCAGGTCAGGAGGGTAAATATGTAACGAGCCGCCATATAAGAGACAGGCTCCTAAAGGAGCTTAATACCGATGTGTCGCTTCGGGTGGAGGAGACGGATTCTGCCGATAGTTTTAAAGTCTCAGGCCGGGGAGAGCTCCATCTTTCGGTGCTCATCGAAAATATGCGCCGGGAGGGCTATGAATTTGCCGTAAGCAAGGCGGAAGTCCTCTATAAGGAAGATGAGGCGGGGCACAAGACAGAGCCCATGGAAATGTGCTATATAGATGTGCCGGAGGAGTTTTCCGGAAGCGTTATCCAGGAGCTTTCCTCTCGTAAGGGTGAGCTTCTTAATATGGGGCAGGGAAACGGGGGCTACAGCCGCCTTCAGTTCCGCATTCCCTCCCGGGGACTTATAGGATATCGCGGCACATTTATGACGGATACAAAGGGAAACGGTATCATGAACACGGAATATGATGGCTACGACCTGTACAAGGGAGATATCCAGTATCGCTCCCAGGGGTCTTTAATAGCCTTCGAAAACGGCGAAGCCGTAACCTATGGGCTTTTCATAGCCCAGGAGAGAGGTACCCTCTTTATCGGACCGGGGGAAAAGGTGTATTCGGGCATGATTATCGGGCAAAGCGCAAAGCCCGAGGATATAGAGATAAACGTGTGCAAGAAAAAGCATCTTACGAACACCCGGGCATCGGGCTCTGATGAAGCGTTGACGTTGACGCCGAAGAAAAACATGAGCCTTGAGCAGTGCCTTGAATATCTCGATACGGATGAGCTCCTTGAGGTTACCCCCGAGAGCCTTCGCATCCGCAAGAAGATACTTGACCCCACTATGAGAAAGAGGGCGGGGAGGAAATGATGGATAGAACAGCCGCAAAGCAGACATTTAAAGAATATACGGATAATTACGATGTAAATGATCCCAAGATAGCCCTTAAAATCCGACATACATACAGGGTGGCGGATATTGCTGAGCGCATCGCAAAAAGCGAGAATTTGGATGAGGAAAATATAGAGCTTGCCTGGTTTAACGGACTGCTTCACGATATCGGAAGGTTTGAGCAGCTTCGCCGCTACGATACCTTTGTGGACAGGGATTCCGTAGACCATGCCATGCTTGGGGCGGATATTTTGTTTAAGGAAGGTCTTATAGAAAAGTTTCCTTCCGAGGGGCTCCCTGAGGATTGGAGAAATCTTTCGGAAAAGGCTGTGCGCTGCCATAGCTGGCTGCGTTTACCGGATGATTTAAATGAAGCTGAGCTTCTCCACGCAAATCTCCTTAGGGATGCGGATAAAGTCGATATATTTCGGGTGCTTACGGAGCCACCCCATGATGTGCGTAACGCCCAGATAATGGCGCTTGATAAGCCTGCCTGCGACAGGGTGATAGAGGGTATAAGACAGCATAAATGCGTATCCCGCGAATTCCAGCGCACGGAGTTTGAGTCTTTGGTAATGCAGTGCTGCATGGCTTTTGAGCTGGTTTATCCCGAAAGCCGCCGCATCACCAAAGAGCAGGGATATCTTGATATCCTTATGAATCTTGATGTGAAAAATGATGAAATGAAAGAACAGCTTGCCTTCTTAAGAGGTGAGATGAAGCTGTAAAGTGAGCTGTAAAGTGTTTCAATGGGATTGTTGACATTACCCCGTTATATTAAGTATAATAAGTTTTCGGCTGCAGGTATTGCGGCCGGAAATTTTTTGATTGTAATAATACTGCGGTTTCTTTGACCGCAAAGGAGGATATAATGAGCAAATATACCGTAAACGAGCTGCGCGAAATGTATTTGAAATTTTTCGAGAGCAAGGATCATCTTCGTATGAAGAGCTTTTCTCTCGTTCCCCATAATGACGACAGCCTCCTGCTTATTAATGCGGGAATGGCGCCTTTAAAGCCGTATTTTACCGGGCAGGAGATACCGCCGAAAAAGCGGGTTACCACCTGCCAGAAGTGTGTGCGCACCGGCGATATTGAGAATGTGGGAAAGACGGCTCGCCATATGACGTTTTTCGAGATGCTGGGAAACTTTTCCTTCGGGGATTATTTTAAGAAGGAAGCACTTACCTGGACATGGGAATTCCTTACGGAGGTAGCGGGTCTTGAGGCGGACAGGCTTTATCCTTCTATATATTTTGAGGATGATGAGGCGTTTAAGATATGGACTGAGGATATCGGCGTGCCTGCCGAGAGGATAAAGCGCTTTTATCGTGACCCGGAAACGGGAGAGTGTGATAATTTCTGGGAGCATGGTGCGGGCCCCTGCGGACCCTGCTCGGAGGTTTATTACGACAGAGGCGAGAAATACGGCTGTGGGGAGGATACCTGCGGCGTAGGCTGCGATTGCGACAGATATATGGAGGTCTGGAATGACGTATTTACCCAGTTTGAAAGTGACGGCAAGGGTAATTACGAGGAGCTTTCCCAGAAAAATATAGATACCGGCATGGGTTTGGAGCGCCTGGCAGTTGTGGTTCAGGATGTGGACAGCGTTTTTGATATAGATACCATGAAGGCGTTGAGAGACGCCGTATCTAAAATGGCGCAAGCAGAATATGGCAAGGACGATGCGAAGGATGTGTCAATCCGCCTTATTTCCGATCATATCCGCTCGGCGACATTTATGATATCCGACGGCATCCTTCCTTCTAATGAAGGCAGGGGATATGTGCTTCGCCGTTTGATACGCCGTATTGCCCGCCACGGAAGGCTCCTTGGCATCGAAGGCAGCTTCGTATCCGAGCTTTCAAAGACAGTTATTCGGGATTCCAAGGATGCATATCCTGAATTGGAGGAAAAAAGCGAGCTTATAGAAAAGGTATTAGACCAGGAGGAGGCTCAATTTAATAAGACCATAGACCAGGGACTTAATATCCTCTCGGGGCTTGTTTCAGACCTTAAAAAGTCCGGCAAAAAGGAGCTTTCCGGCGATGATGCCTTCAGGCTTTATGACACCTATGGCTTCCCGTTGGATCTTACAAGGGAAATCTTGGAGGATGAGGGATTCGGCGTGGATGAAGAGGGCTTTGAAAGCGCTATGAAAAAGCAGCGGGAAACTGCCCGCGCCGCCAGGAAGACTACAAATTATATGGGAGCTGAGGCTACCGTCTATGATGAAATAGACACGGCTATAACCAGTGAGTTTACGGGATACGACCGTCTTGAGGATGATAGCGTAATAAGTGTCCTTACAACGCCCGAGGCTATAGTAGAAGCGATATCCGAGGGACAGGAAGCTACCATAATAACCGACAAGACTCCGTTCTACGGTACCATGGGCGGCCAGGAAGGCGATAGCGGCGTTATCACAAAGGATGGCGCCCGATTTGCCGTTAATAAGACCATTCACCTAAAGGGCGGACGTATCGCCCATGTGGGAAGGGTGACAGGCGGTATGTTTGCCGTGGGTGATACGGTGCATTTGACGGTAGATTCCGCAAACCGTGCCGATACATGCTCAAACCACTCCGCAACGCATCTTCTTCAGGAGGCTCTTCGCAGAGTCCTGGGCACTCATGTAGAGCAGTCCGGGTCTTATGTGGACGGGGAGAGGCTTCGCTTTGACTTTACGCATTTTTCGGCTATGACTCAGGAAGAGATTAAAAAGGCCGAGGATATGGTTAATGAAAATATAGCCCTTGACCTTGCGGTAGTTACCAAGGAGACTACCTTGGATGAAGCAAAGAAAGAGGGGGCTATGGCTCTCTTTGGCGAGAAATACGGGGATACCGTACGCATGGTAAAGATGGGAGATTTCTCTACGGAGCTATGCGGCGGAACCCATGTGGCTAATACGGGCAGGATCAGGAATTTTAAGATAGTATCTGAAAGCGGCATATCCGCAGGCGTTCGAAGAATTGAGGCTATTACGGGAAATGCGGTAAACGAATATTATGTAAACCTGGAGAAAAAGCTAAACGAAGCTTGCGCCGCAGTTAAGGCGTCGCCAAACGATCTTATTGACCGCCTTAACAAGATGAATAAGGAGATAAAGGAGCTTCAGGCGGAGAACGAATCCTTAAAATCAAAGGCTGCAACTTCCGCCATGGGAGATGTTTCGTCGGAGGCCGAAGATTTGGGCGGCGTAAAGATGGTAGTAAAATCTGTTCCCGGAGTAGAGATGAACGGATTGCGTGACCTTGGCGATAAGCTTAAAGGTCAGCTTGGAGAAGCTGTAATCGTGCTGGCGTCAGATGCGGGAGGAAAGGTATCCCTCGTAGCCATGGCAACAGACGGCGCCGTAAACAAAGGTGCCCATGCAGGTAACCTCATTAAGGAGGTCGCTCCCATCGTAGGAGGCGGCGGAGGCGGCAGACCCAATATGGCCCAGGCCGGCGGTAAGAACCCCGCAGCCATTGACGAAGCCCTTGCCAAAGCAAAGGAAATAATAAAAGAAACGATAGCATAATACGATGTCGAGTAGCCGTTACGGCGTAAATCCGGACAGGGTTTGCGCCGTTTTTGTATGTGAGGAGAGGATATAGCGGGAATATGCGCATTTTTGTTTTCGGCGGTTGCGGTAGTGTTTAGGCCTTTTATAGGTTATCTTCTGGACGGAGGAAGGAGAAAGAGCATATAAATCATAGGTCTTATGGGAATGATGCTTATGATCTTGGCCTTGGGGGAGGCGGCGGAATAGCGGGAGTCCTTATAGCGGCTCTTTCCTACAGGAGCATGTTTATCATTGTATCCCTAGCCTGCGTGGCATCGGTATTGCTGTATCTTTTCTGGGGCAGGAAGCATCCCTCGTTTTTGATGAATAGCTGAAAATTTCAATAGACGGGTAAGACAGTCGATGACGGCTAAAGACAGCCGGTCAAAATGCGCATATTACGGTTTTGTTATCGAGAAGTTATGCCACTAAAGGAAAATATGAGGGTGGTGGCATAAAAAATCAATTGCGAAGAGTTGGTCTTATGGAGAAGTTATGCCATTAAGGGAAAATATGAGGATGGTGGCATAAAAAATAGTTGGTGGAGGGTTGCTCTTATGAGGAAATTATGCCACTAAAGGAAAATATGGGGGAGGTGGCATAAAAAATCAATTGCGAAGAGTTGGTCTTTTAAGAAAATTATGCCACTTGGTTCGTAAAGGCTAGATGTGGCATAAAAATTCATTAGGACTTATTTGGATATTGGGTGAAAAATATGCCATTATATGCAAATATTGCAGTAGTGGCATAGAAAATCAGTTGGCGAGGGGTTGGTCTTAAGTAGAAATTATGCCACAGGGAAGGAAAAATAGGATTTTGGCATAGGGTTATACAGAAAGGTTGATTTCCTGGCAGGTCGGACTTACATGGGCTTTTGAAGGCGGCTTTCGAAGGCGCATAAATACCCTTGCAATAATCAGCTTTATAGTTTACCATGGTTTATATTAAAACAATGTCTTGAATCAAGGAGGATGCTTATGAAGATGAAAGGTTTGAAAACGAAGTTCAGCAAGGTGATTGCCCTGGTTTTGGCTCTTGCGGTAGCAGCTGCGGTTGTTCCCGAAGGGGGAGTAACGGCGTGGGCTGTCGGAGCGTCGGGTCGTTGTGCATATCAGGGGACTAATTATAATGTTGTTTGTTTCGTGGAAGATGTTGACAGCAGTACTACAGCTACGGTTTGCGGCGATAATAAAGGAGGATCGATAGAAGGGTTGTTGGGATATTCCGGATCTCAACCGATGGATCTGACTATTCCGGGGCAGATAGATACGATTTACGGGAGTGCAACCGATGTTTATACCGGAAATTGGACGGTTACTGCGATTCCTAAAAATTGCTTTAATAATACGGATGATGCCGACGCTAATATTACAGGCGTTCTTACTATCCCGAATACAATTACATCTATTGGTGATAATGCCTTTGACGGCAACGATTTTTCCACCATTGTGAATAATTCCAATGTAGATTTTACGTACAAACCAAAGACTGATACTCATGTATTATATGATTCAAACGGCAATGCCCTGACGAAAAATTCTGACGGCTCATATACCATAGCGGCAGGAACTTCCGTTGTTTCGGATACTTCTCATATTTTAAATACAACTACAAACACAGGTCTTGCCATATCCCTTTCGGACTCCACCGGTACCGCTACCACCGAATATGAATACACCGGAAGCGCCGTTACTCCTACGGTTACGGTTACTGTAGACGGAACCACCCTTACCCAGGGTACGGATTATACCGTTGAATATTCCAATAACACAGCTGTGGGTACCGCTACGGTTACTATTACAGGTATTGGCGATTATGTAGGTACGACTTCCATTACATATACCATAAAAGAAAAAGAAGATACCACCAAATCACCATCGTCTTCCGACGATGACTCTATCGGCTCTCTGGAGACGGTTGTCGCTACCATAACTGCCATATCTTCCGAAAAGGATGCTGCAAATTCAACATTTGCACCTCTTCAGGCAACAGCAAAGAAAGTTAAGGCTACATCCCTAACCCTTTCATGGAAGAAGGTTTCCGGCGCTTCTTCGTATGTAGTCTACGGCGCAGTCTGCGGAAAAGCAAAGTATGCAGAAGTAGCGACCACCTCCGGTACAAAAGCAGCCATAAAGAAGATTGGAAGCACAAAGCTTAAGAAGGGCACATATTATAAATTTGTGGTTGTGGCCGTTAATTCAAACAGCAATGTTGTAAGCATCTCAAAGACGGTACATGCGGCTACTTCCGGTGGCAAATTTATTAACGTAAAGAGCATAAGCACGGCGAAAGCAAAGGCGACTCTTAAGGTGAAAAAAACCCTTAAGCTTAATGCAACGTCCACTAATGCTTCGTCTTCCTTAAAATTAAAGACTCATCGAAAGCTTTCCTATGAGTCTTCCGACACTTCCGTTGCAACGGTCAGCAAAAAGGGCGTTGTAAAGGCGGTAGCCAAAGGAAAATGCACGATTTACGTATATGCGCAAAACGGCGTGCAGAAGGCGGTTAAGATTACGGTAAAATAAAATCCCTTGACTAATATTTCCATTTGGGGTAATATATCCGGGTGCGAATTTATCCGGGAGCTGACGAAATACCCGGGTGGAAATATATCGACCGAAGGGAGGTTATGGCTCATGTCGAGCGTAATCGTAAAGGAAGGCGAGTCTCTTGACAGCGCATTGCGCAGGTTTAAGAGGAGCTGCCAGAAGGCGGGTATCCAGCAGGAGATCCGTAAGCGTGAGCATTACGAAAAGCCGTCCGTAAGACGCAAGAAGAAGTCTGAAGCGGCCAGAAAGCGTAAGTATAATTAATTATTAAGGGGCTGTCTGCATGGCAGCCCTTTTTGTGTAGCTATGTGGGTCGCCAATCAAGCTTGTTTCATATCATCTCCAACTTGTACAAAAAACGCAGGGACGCTTTCGCTTGGACGCGCTGGTTGCGTTACTAAGGCGGCAAAAGACGCCGCCTAAGTAACGACCGCACTTTAAACCCTGCTAACTTTTGTACAAGTTGTCGATGATATGGATTTGGTTTTTTTGTGACCTGACAGACATTCGATAAGTTAGATGAGATAATGTTATGTATGAATTAATAAAAAAAGAAGGACGGGCCCGGCGGGGACGTATGACCACGGTGCACGGAGTCATAGAGACTCCGGTGTTTATGAATGTGGGGACGGCAGCTGCCATAAAGGGCGCCGTGTCCACACAGGATCTGAAGGCTATCGGCACTCAGGTGCAGCTTTCAAATACATATCATCTGCACGTGCGCCCCGGAGATAAGCTCATAAAGGAACTGGGCGGTTTACATAAGTTTATGGTGTGGGACAGACCTATCCTCACAGATTCGGGCGGATTTCAGGTGTTTTCCCTGGCAGACTTACGAAAGATAAAAGAAGAGGGCGTATCCTTCAGGAGTCATATCGACGGAAGAAAGATATTTATGGGGCCTGAAGAGAGCATGCAGATTCAGTCAAACCTGGGTTCTACCATTGCTATGGCTTTTGATGAGTGTCCGCCTGCATTGGCAGAGCGTAAATATGTGGAGGATTCCGTAGCCCGCACCACGAGATGGCTGTATCGCTGTAAAGACGAGATGGACAGGCTAAACGCCCTTCCCGATACGGTAAATAAAGACCAGCTCCTTTTCGGTATAAATCAGGGGGCAGTTTTTGCGGATATACGCCGTGACCATGCCCGGCAAATAGCAGAGCTTGACCTTCCCGGATACGCCATAGGCGGTCTTGCTGTGGGAGAGACGCACGAGCAGATGTATGAGATGCTTGATGTTACCGTCCCCGAGCTTCCCCGGGATAAGCCCATATATCTTATGGGAGTGGGAACGCCGCAGAATATCCTTGAAGCTGTGGAGCGGGGCGTGGACTTTTTCGACTGCGTGTATCCTTCCCGAAACGGACGCCACGGCCATGTCTATACCAAAGACGGCAAGATGAATCTCTTTAACGCAAAATACGAAAAGGATATGCGGCCTATATCCGAAGGCTGTGGATGTCCTGCCTGCGCCGGCGGATATTCGAGGGCATACATCAGGCATCTTATGAAGGCAAAGGAGATGCTGGGGATGCGGTTTTGTGTGCTGCACAATCTGTATTTCTACAATCACCTTATGGAGGATATAAGGGATGCTTTGGATAATGACAGCTTTGCGGAATTTAAGAAATCTGCCCTTGACAGGATGAATGGATGAAATCCGGAAAAAGTTTTTCTTGCCCTATTGGTGAAATGTGTGTAAAATAGACAGGCACGTTTTTTTGAAGAATTTAACATATTCAGGAGGTTTTATTTCAAATGGTTTTACTTACTTCAAGCACAAGCTCAGGAAGCAGTATGTGGCTGATAATTTACGTTGTGGCAATTTTTGTCGTGCTTTATTTCCTTATGATGCGTCCCCAGAAGAAGGAGCGGCAAAAGAAGGAACAGATGATTAAGATGCTGGAGGTAGGAGATACCGTACTTACTACCAGCGGCTTCTACGGCACGGTAGTTGATATTCAGGATGACATGGTTATTGTGGAATTCGGAAGCAATAAGAACTGTCGTATTCCCATGACTATCAATGCGGTTTCCGACGTGGAAAAGCCCGCTGATTCTACGAAAGCCGTAGAGACAAAGGCGGATAAGAAAAAGAAGAAGGAAGAAAAGAAAGAAGATAAGTAATATGCGGCGGTCAACCCGGTGGGGTGACCGCCTAATTGGCATTTTATCAAACTTCATACGGAGGCAGATATGGATTGCAAAATAGGTGTTATAGCAGGTGACGGCATAGGTCCTGAAATTACGGCGCAGGCCGTAAAGGTGCTCGATGCCGTAGCCGCAAAATACGGACATGATTTTAATTATACAAATATGCTTATGGGAGGATGCTCCATAGATAAATACGGAGAGCCCTTAACGCAGGAAACCATTGACACGGCGCTTAAGCAGGACGCTGTGCTTATGGGGTCTATCGGCGGAGATGCCGCCACATCCCCCTGGTACAAATTACCTGCGGACAAGCGCCCGGAGGCGGGGCTTCTCGGTATAAGAAAGGCTCTTAGGCTTTTTGCAAATCTTCGCCCGGCATATCTGTACAACGAATTAAAGGCTGCCTGCCCCCTTCGGGACGAGGTGATAGGCGAGGGCTTTGATCTTATTATCGTTCGGGAGCTTACGGGAGGGCTTTATTTCGGAAAGCGGGAGACCGGCGAAAAGGACGGTCTGCGCTTTGCTACGGATGCTCTCACTTATAACGAAGAAGAAATCCGACGCATTGCCATAAAGGCGTTTGAGGTGGCAAGAAAGCGCCGCAAGAAGGTTTGCAGCGTGGACAAGGCAAACGTCCTTGATTCATCCCGTCTCTGGAGAGCTGTTGTAGAAGAGGTGGCAAAGGATTATCCTGATGTCGCACTTTCCCATATGCTGGTTGATAATTGCGCAATGCAGCTTGTAAAAGACCCGGGACAGTTTGATGTAGTCCTTACGGAGAATATGTTCGGCGACATCCTTTCTGATGAAGCTTCCATGTGCACAGGCTCTATCGGAATGCTTTCGAGCGCATCTCTTAATGATACGAAATTCGGGCTTTATGAGCCCTCAGGCGGCTCTGCTCCCGACATTGCGGGCAAGGACATAGCAAACCCCATAGCCACGATATTAAGCGCAGCCATGATGCTCCGCTACAGCTTCGACCTCGAAAAAGAGGCGGATGCCATAGAAAATGCTGTAAAGAAGGCGCTTTCCGAAGGCTATCGCACAGGAGATATTATGGATACCACGGGGAATAACGAAGGCTTTGTGAAGGTTGGATGCTCCAAGATGGGGGATATAATATCCGAGCGGGTATAATATTTAGGAGGTTACTATGCTTAGTGATAATGTAAAAAAAGGAATGCAGCAGGCGCCGCACAGGTCGCTTTTTAATGCGCTGGGATTTACCGCTGAAGAGATGAATAAGCCTATGGTGGGGATAGTGAGCTCTTATAATGAGATAGTTCCCGGGCATATGAATCTGGATAAGATAGTAAACGCAGTGAAGATGGGCGTTGCAGAGGCAGGCGGTGTGCCTGTGGTTTTCCCGGCGATTGCGGTTTGTGACGGCATCGCAATGGGACATACCGGAATGAAATATTCTCTTGTTACCCGTGACCTTATAGCGGATTCTACGGAGTGTATGGCTATGGCGCACCAGTTTGATGCCCTGGTCATGGTGCCTAATTGTGATAAAAACGTGCCCGGTCTTCTTATGGCGGCTGCCCGCATAAACGTTCCTACGGTATTCGTATCCGGAGGACCCATGCTGGCAGGTCATGTAAAGGGACACAAGACTTCTCTTTCATCCATGTTTGAGGCTGTTGGTTCATACTCTGCCGGCACCATGACGGAAGAAGACGTGCTGGAATATGAGAATAAAGCATGTCCCACCTGCGGTTCGTGCTCGGGAATGTATACCGCAAATTCCATGAACTGCCTGACGGAGGCTCTGGGCATGGGACTTCGGGGAAACGGCACCATCCCCGCCGTATATTCCGAGAGGCTTAAGCTGGCAAAGCGGGCGGGCTACGCCGTTATGGATATGCTTGAAAAAAATATCCGTCCCCGGGACATTATTACCAAAGAATCAATGATGAATGCCCTTACCATGGATATGGCTCTTGGATGCTCCACGAACAGTATGCTGCATCTTCCTGCCATTGCCCATGAGATAGGCTTTGATTTTGATATTACCTTTGCAAACGGAATAAGCGAAAAGACCCCGAATCTGTGCCACCTGGCGCCTGCTGGTCCCACATATATGGAAGACCTTAATGAAGCCGGTGGCGTATATGCTGTTATGAAGGAGCTTTCAAAGCTTGATCTTCTTAATCTTGACTGCATGACCGTTACCGGTAAGACGGTGGGCGAAAATATAAAGAATGCTGTAAACCTTAATCCCGAGGTCATCCGTCCCGTGGAAAATCCCTATTCAAAGACAGGCGGACTTGCGGTCCTTACGGGAAATCTGGCGCCCGACGGATCTGTGGTAAAGCGCTCTGCCGTGGTACCCGAGATGATGGTGCACGAAGGACCTGCCAGGGTATTTGACAGCGAGGAAGACGCTATAGCAGCCATAAAGGGCGGAAAGATTGTAGAAGGCGATGTAGTGGTTATCCGTTATGAAGGACCCAAGGGAGGTCCCGGCATGCGGGAGATGCTTAATCCTACCAGCGCCATTGCGGGAATGGGCTTGGGCTCAACCGTAGCCCTTATTACGGACGGCAGATTTTCCGGCGCATCCAGAGGCGCATCCATAGGTCATGTATCTCCTGAGGCAGCTTTGGGAGGACCTATCGCCCTGGTAAAGGAAGGGGATATAATTAAGATAAATATTCCCGAGCTTTCAATAAACCTTGATGTATCCGACGAGGAGCTTGATAAACGCCGCGCCGAGCTTAAGCCTTTTGAGCCCAAGGTTACAACGGGTTACCTTGCCCGCTATGCAAAGATGGTAGAAAGCGGAGCCAAAGGAGCTATTTTAAGGAAAGACTTTTAGGGAAGGACCGGTTTGCCGGCGGGTTACCGGCAGATTACCGGCGGGTTGCTGGTTTACATAATTCCCAGAAAGGAAGAGTCATAAATGCAGTTAAACGGTTCACAGATAGTAATGGAATGCCTCTTGGAGCAGGGGGTTGATACGATATTCGGATATCCCGGCGGCGCTATTTTGAATATTTACGATGCCCTGTATGAATATGAGAAGCAGGGCAAGTTTAAGCATGTGCTTACATCCCATGAGCAGGGAGCTGCCCATGCAGCAGACGGATATGCTAGAGCTACGGGAAAGACCGGGGTGTGCTTTGCAACCAGCGGACCCGGAGCTACAAACCTGGTAACGGGCATAGCTACGGCATATATGGATTCCGTGCCTCTTGTTGCAATTACTGCAAACGTTGCCACAAGCCTTATAGGAAAGGATACATTCCAGGAGATAGATATCGCAGGAGTCTGCATTCCTATTACTAAATACAGCTTTCTTGTAGAAGATGTAAACAATCTTGCAGATACTATCCGCAAGGCTTTCCGCATTGCCCAGGAAGGAAGGAAAGGGCCGGTATTGGTTGATATAACGAAGGATGTGACCGGCGCCTTTGCGGAATTTGAAGCGGGAGAGGACAGGACGAGCCATTACGAAGAGCCTTCGCCTACGGACGATGAAATAGACGAAGCCGTACGCATGATAGAAAATGCGAAAAAGCCGTATTTGTTTGTAGGCGGCGGATGCGCTCTTTCTGATTGCGCCGGGGAAGTACGGGAATTTGCAAAGAAGATAGACGCTCCCGTATGCGATACCCTTATGGGAAAGGGCGTTTATCCCGGAGACGATGAGCGCTATACCGGAATGCTGGGAATGCATGGCACGAAGGTTTCAAATTTCGGTGCTATAAATTGCGACCTTTTTATAGCAGTCGGAACCAGGTTCTCCGACAGGGTAACGGGTAATACCGAGAAATTTCTTAAGAATGCCAAGATAATCCATATAGACCTGGATGCGGCCGAGATTAACAAAAATATCCTTGTAGACAGGCCTCTTACGGGAGATGCAAAGAAGATATTAACCCGGCTTATGGATAACCTTAACCGACAGGATCATCCCGAATGGATGGCGCAGATTAAGGATATGAAAGAAAAATTTCCGGTTAAGATGCCTAACGGATTTTCCTGCCCCTGGATAATCAGGCGGCTTTGGGAAGAGACAAAGGGGGATTCCATTATGGTGACGGATGTGGGTCAGCACCAGATGTGGACTGCCCAGTATTATAAATATAAAGAGCCCCATCAGCTCATATCATCAGGAGGCCTTGGGACCATGGGATACGGTCTTGGCGCCGCCATAGGCGCAAAGACGGGCTGCCCTGACAGACGGGTCATTAACGTAACCGGCGACGGATGCTTCAGGATGAATATGAATGAGCTTGTCACGGCAGCCAGAAATAACCTGCCGATCATAGAAGTCATCATTAATAATCATGTACTTGGCATGGTGCGCCAGTGGCAGACTTTATATTACGGAAAACGCTATTCTTCAACCGTTCTTGATGACGGAATGGATTATTGCAAGGTGGCAGAGGCTATGGGGGCGAAAGCCGCAAGAGCCACAGGCCGCGAGGAGTTTGACAAAATCCTGAAGGAAGCTCTGGAGAGCACAGATACTCCCTTTGTAATAGATTGTGTCATCGACTCCGACGAAAAAGTGTGGCCTATGGTTTCTCCCGGGGCAACATTGGCAGAGACCTTTGATGAAGATGATACCGTGTAAATTTGCAAAATATATATATTTTTTGAGAGGAGAAAACAATGAGTAGAGTGTACAATTTTTCTGCTGGACCTGCCGTGCTTCCTGAGGAGGTGCTGGAGGAAGCAAAGGCGGATATGCTTGATTACAAGGGATGCGGCATGTCTGTAATGGAGATGAGCCACAGGTCAAAGATGTTTGACGACATTATAAAGACTGCGGAAGCTGACATAAGGAAGCTTATGGGCATCCCCGATAACTACAAGGTGCTCTTCCTTCAGGGGGGCGCATCACAGCAGTTTGCCGCTGTTCCCATGAACCTTATGAAAAACAAGGTTGCCGATTATATAATTACCGGTCAGTGGGCAAAGAAGGCGTATCAGGAGGCAAAGCTCTTCGGCGATGCGAGAGCCATAGCATCCTCTGAGGATAAGACATATTCCTATATCCCGGATTGCTCGGATCTTCCCATATCCGAGGATGCGGACTATGTGTATATCTGCGAAAACAACACCATTTACGGCACGAAATATCATAAGCTCCCCAACACAAAGGGCAAGGATCTTGTGGCGGACCTTTCGTCCTGCTTCCTTTCAGAGCCCGTGAATGTATCGGATTATGCCGTGCTTTACGGCGGCGTTCAGAAAAACGTAGGTCCCGCCGGACTTGTTATTGATATTATCCGAGAAGACCTTATTACAGACGATGTCCTTCCCGGGACTCCCACCATGCTTAAGTGGAAGACCCAGGCGGATAAGGATTCTCTCTATAACACGCCTAACTGCTGGGCTATATATATCTGCGGTCTTGTATTTAAGTGGCTCCTTAATAACGGAGGACTTGAAGCAATGAAGGCAAAGAATGAAGAGAAGGCGGCTGTTCTCTATGATTTTCTTGACAGCTCAAAGCTCTTTAAGGGAACCGTGGAGAAGGATTCCCGTTCTATTATGAACGTTCCCTTTATCACGGGAAATGATGAGCTTGATGCCAAATTCGTCGCAGAGTCCAAGGCTGCGGGTCTTGAAAACCTCAAGGGACACCGCACCGTAGGAGGGATGCGCGCCTCCATCTACAACGCCATGCCCAAAGCAGGCGTTGAGAAGCTGGTTGAATTTATGGCGGATTTCGAAAAGAAGAATGCGTAGGAGGAAACAATGTTTAAATACACATGCTTAAACCCGATTTCACAGGTCGGATTGGATGAATTCGGTGAAGGTTATAAGATAGTAGAGGATATGGATGTGGCGGATGCGGTGCTGGTTCGAAGCACCCAGATGCACGATATGGATCTGGGGGATATAAAGGCTATCGCCCGCGCCGGCGCCGGCGTAAACAATATTCCTCTTGATGATTGCGCAAATAAGGGTATCGTTGTTTTCAATACTCCCGGCGCAAATGCAAACGGCGTAAAGGAGCTGGTGCTTGCAGGCATGCTCCTTGCTGCCCGCGATATTACGGGAGGCATCGACTGGGTTAAATCCGAGAGTGAAAACCCGGATGTAAAGAAGCTTGCGGAAAAGAAAAAGAAGGCTTTTGCCGGAAATGAGATATACGGCAAAAAGCTTGGCGTCATCGGTCTTGGGGCTATCGGCGTGAGGGTTGCCAATGCGGCGCAAAACCTTGGCATGACGGTATATGGATACGATCCCTATCTTTCTCTTAATGCGGCGTGGAATCTTTCAAGGAATGTAAAGCATATTTCGGATGTAAATGATATCTTTAGGGAATGCGATTATATTACGGTTCACGTGCCTGCAACAGACGATACTACGGGCATGATAAGCCGTGAAGCCATAGGTCTTATGAAAAAGAACGCTGTTGTCTTAAATATGGCCCGGGATATTCTCGTTGACGAGGTGGCTATGGTAGAAGCCCTTAAGGAAGGGAAGATAGCAAAGTATGTTACGGATTTCCCCAACACTACCACTGCGGGCAAGGAAGGGGTCATCTGTATCCCCCATCTTGGTGCGTCCACTGCGGAAGCGGAAGATAACTGTGCGGTAATGGCGGTTCAGGAGCTTAAGGATTTCCTGGAGAACGGAAACGTTACCCATTCCGTAAATTACCCCGATTGTGATATGGGCGTTTGCACTACGGCGGGCCGTATCTGCATTCTCCATAAGAATGTAAAGGGTGTGATCGGTAAATACACAGCCATCCTTGGCGATGATAACGTAAATATCGAAAACATGGCAAACAAGGCACGGGGCGAATATGCGTATACCATACTCGATGTGGATTCCCCGGTGTCTGCGGAGACGGTTAAGAAGGTAGAAGAGCTTGAAGATGTTATTCGGGTAAATGTGATTAAGTGAGGTTATTATGGCTGTAATTAAACCTTTTGCCGCTATTCGTCCCGCAACGGACGAGCTGGCAAGTCATATCGCAGCTCTTCCCTATGATGTATATAACAGGGAGGAAGCAAAGGCTGAAGTAGAGAAGGAGCCCATGAGCTTTCTTCGGGTAGACAGGGCAGAGACGGCTTTCCCCGATGATGTATCTACATATGACCCCAAAGTCTATGAGCATGCAAAAAAAGTCCTTTGGAAAATGCTTGAAGACGGGGAATATATAAGGGAAAACAGGCGCTGCTATTATATATATGAGCTTACCATGGAGGGAAGAAGCCAGGTGGGTGTAGTAGGTGCGGCTTCCGTTACGGATTATGAGACCGGGGTTATAAAGAAGCACGAAAACACCAGGGCTGAAAAGGAAAAGGACAGGATAGACCATATAAATACCTGTAATGCCCAGACAGGACCTATATTCCTTGCGTACAGGGGCTCTGCGGAAATAGACCTTGTTGTAAACAGGGCTATGAAAAAGGATGCCGTCTATGATTTTACGGCTCCCGACGGAGTTCGCCACAGAGTATGGGTGATAAATGAGCCTGATGAAATAGCGGAGCTTGGCGGCTGCTTTATGCGTGTCGATAAGGTTTATATTGCGGACGGCCATCACAGGGCGGCATCTGCCGTAAAGGTAGGAAAGATGCGCCGCAAGGAAAATCCCGGCTATGACGGCACGGAAGAATTTAATTTCTTTATGTCGGTGCTCTTCCCGGACCATCAGCTAAAGATTCTTGACTACAATCGTGTAGTTAAGGACTTAAACGGTTTATCAAATGAAGATTTTATAAATAAAGTTTCCGGGATTTTTGATGTGACTAAGATAGATAAGTCCAAGGCAAGCCCTGATAAAAAGCACCATTTCGGTATGTTCCTTGCGGGACAGTGGTTCGACCTTTGCGTAAAGGATGAGGATCTGAACGCAGATCCTGTAAAGGGGCTTGATGTATCGCTTCTTCAGAATCTTTTGCTGGAGCCGGTGCTTGGGATAGAAGACCCAAAGACCGACAGCCGCATTGATTTTGTGGGCGGTATTCGGGGAATGGATGAGCTCGAGCGCCGCTGCAATACGGACTGCGCCGTGGCATTTTCCATGTATCCTACGTCTATAAGGGAGCTTTTCGATGTGGCAGATGCGGGACTTCTTATGCCGCCTAAGTCTACCTGGTTTGAGCCCAAGCTTCGAAGCGGTTTGTTTGTACATGAAATCTGATTGCAAAAAGCCGAAAGGCTTTTTACAGCGTAAGCGCCGATACTTTTGAGGAGCCGCAAAAAGTCTTGATATCGAGACCGGGAGCATATTCAGCAATTCCTCTTTGGCAATGGTAGGCGGATTCGGGGTTGTAATAGGAGTCATCGTGGGGATGGTTTCCATAAAGGTTAAGAAAACCGAGAAATAGCCGTTGACAAAGATGGGGCAATGTGGTAAATTTTATTGGTGTGCATTGACGCATGGAAACAAGTTTTTGCGGAGTGTATAAGCTTCGCGCAATATTATCCTGTAGGAGGGAAGTATGCAACAAGGTACTGTAAAATGGTTCAGCGCAAAAAAGGGTTATGGATTTATTTCCGATGCAGAAGGTAACGATGTATTCGTACATTTTTCCGCATTGCAGATGGATGGATTTAAGGAACTCAAAGACGGCGAGGCCGTTGAATTTGAGGTTATAGAAGGCGAAAAGGGACCCCAGGCTGCAAACGTTACACGTTTGAGCTGAGGGTGGCTTATCTGATATGACTTGAACCGAAAGGGAGGCTTGTATATGGCCTCCCTTATGTTTTTAAATGGAGGTCTTATATATGAATATAAGTTCAGCTTATGATTTGAGGGAAAAGAGATATCTGGAAGATATAGGCGCAGATGCTTATCTTCTGACACACAAAAAGACGGGAGCCCGCCTTTTTATTATAGAAAATGACGACAATAACAAGGTTTTTTCCATTGCATTTAGGACTCCGCCCGTTAATGACTGCGGACTTACCCATATACTTGAGCATTCCGTGCTTTGCGGCTCAAAGGAATTTCCCGTAAAGGATCCTTTTGTGGAGCTTGCAAAGGGTTCCATGAACACGTTTCTTAATGCAATGACATATCCGGATATGACGGTATATCCTGTTGCCAGCTGCAATGACAAGGACTTTCAGAACCTTATGCATGTGTATCTTGATGCGGTATTCTACCCGAATATTTACGATAAAGAAGAGATATTCCGCCAGGAAGGCTGGCATTACGAGCTCGAATCAAAGGAGGGAGAGCTTACATATAACGGCGTTGTATATAACGAGATGAAGGGTGCTTTCTCTTCTCCCGAAGGAGTCCTTGAAAGGGAAAACTTAAATTCCCTTTTCCCGGATACACCATATCACTACGAATCCGGCGGCGATCCGGATTTTATCCCGGAACTTTCCTATGAGGAATTCCTTGATTTCCACAGGAAATATTATCATCCTTCAAACAGCTTTATATATCTCTACGGGGATGCTGATATGGAAGAGAAGCTTGGCTTTCTCGACGAGCATTACCTGTCAAATTTTGATAAAATCGAGATAGATACCGTACTTCCTTTGCAAAAGGCTTTTGATAAGCCTGTCCGCCTGGAACGTACTTATTCCGTGACGGAAGATGAGGATACCGCCGGAAAAACATATCTTTCCATGAATATCTGCCTTGGAGATTCTCTTGACAGAAAACTCTATCAGGCATTTGGCGTCCTTGATTATGTGCTGGCTTCTTCTCCCGGCGCGCCCTTAAAGCAGGCTCTTATAGATGCAGGGATAGGAGAGGATGTATTCGGATCTTATGAGCCGGGGCTTCGCCAGATGATGTATTCCGTGATTGCGAAAAATACTGATGCCTCAAAGGAAGAAGAATTTGTTAAGGTCATCCGGGATACGCTTCAAAAGCTTTGCAAAGAGGGAATAGACAAAAGGATGCTTCTTGCGGCTATCAATATATCGGAATTCCGTTACAGAGAGGCTGATTCCGGACGTTTCCCCATCGGGCTTTTCGAGGGACTTTCCGTTATGGACAGTTGGCTTTATGATGAAGCGGATCCCTTTATGCATCTTATGGAAGGAGAAATATATGCCTTCCTTCGGGAAAATGTGGATACGGGGTATTTTGAGGAGCTTATAAAGAAGTATATGCTGGATAATCCCCATAAGAGCGTTGTGGTAACAAAGCCTGAAAGGGGGCTTACAGCTAAAAACGAAAACGAGATTAAAGAAAAGCTCGCAAAGTACAAAGCTTCTCTTTCGAATGATGAAATCGAAAATATAATAAAGAATACGGCTCATTTAAAGGCATATCAGTCCGAGCCTTCACCAAAGGAAGATCTGGAGAAGATTCCTCTTCTTTCCCTTGAAGATATGAAAAAAGAGCCGGAGCCTTTTTCAAACAGGGTTACCGAAAGCGGGGGAACCACCTTCCTTCATCATGATTTTGAATCAAAGGGAATTGCTTATATAAGTCTTATTTTTGATACAAAGGGACTTACGCCTGATGAACAGCTTAATCTGGGAGTCCTCCAGGAAATACTGGGTCTTGTGGATACGGAAAAGTATGCATATAAAGAGCTCTCCTCCGAAACAAATATTCATACCGGAGGAATCGGCTCCGGGCTTTCTACCGGAGTAAAGCTTGATGAAGCCGGCAGCGTTTATTCAAATTTCAATATTACCGCAAAGGCTTTGTATCCCAATGTGCCGAAGGCTTTTGAGCTTATGGAGGAAATAATAGTCCGCTCAAAGCTTGATGACGACAAGAGGATAAAGGAGATCCTCCTTGAGCTTCGAAGCCGCCTTCAGATGATGATAAATTCCGCCGGTCACAGCATAGCTTCCATGCGGGGAATGTCATATTTTTCAAAGAGCGCAGATCTTATAGACAGGACAGGCGGCATCAGCTTTTACGACTATGTGACAGAGCTTACGGATAATTTCGACGAAAGAAAGCAGGAGTTCAAGGATAAATTGCGGCTTATTATGAAAAAACTCTTCAGAGCCGATAATCTTACAGCGGATATTACTGCCAAAGACTTTGATGATAAGGAATTTGAAGAGCTTGTGCTTAATCTGAAGAAGTCTCTGTATGAAGCTTGTGAAAATCCGGGAGAGTTTGACTTCCCCGAGCCTGTTAAGAAAAACGAAGGCTTTAAGACTGCGTCAAAGGTCAATTATGTAGCACGCTGCGGCAATTTCAAGAAGGCGGGCTTTGAGTATACAGGTTCTCTGAAAGTCCTCCGGGTAATAATGAGCTATGAATATCTGTGGCAGAATATCCGGGTCCTCGGGGGCGCCTATGGCTGCATGAGCGC
This sequence comes from uncultured Lachnospiraceae bacterium, assembly GCA_905236845.1. Classification (GTDB taxonomy): domain Bacteria; phylum Bacillota; class Clostridia; order Lachnospirales; family Lachnospiraceae; genus RUG14243. Next base: position 21,358 of record CAJOQM010000035.1, read on the forward strand.
ATTTGACAGAAACGGTGATTCTTATTTTGTTTCCTACAGGGATCCCCATATTGAGGAAACAAACAAGATATATGAGAACATCCCTGCATATTTGGAGAATTTTGATATAGATGAACGGGATATGGTAAAATACATAATCGGGACATTTTCCTCGATGGATACTCCCCTTAACCCTTCCGCAAAAGGCGCAAGATCTCGGGCTGCGTATTTTACCGGGCTTACCATGGATACTTTAAGAAAAGAAAGAAGCGAGGTCTTAAACACGAAGATTTCGGATATAAGGGCTCTTTGCCCCCTGGTAAGGTCTGTTCTCGACGGAGATTGCATCTGCGTTATCGGAGATGAAAATGCAGTGGAAAAATGCGGGGATAAATTCAAAAACATACGGACATTACGATAAGGGACTTTATTTTACGAGGTATTTATGGACGACTACAAATCGGGATTTGTTACAATCATAGGGCGGCCGAATGTGGGCAAATCGACTCTCTTAAATGCGCTGGTGGGGCAGAAGATTGCAATTACATCCGACAAACCCCAGACTACAAGAGCTAGGATGCGGGGCATTCATACGGAAGAGCGGGGGCAGATTGTCTTTGTGGATACTCCCGGGCTTACCCAGGCTAAAAACAGCCTCGGGGAATATATGGAAATGTCTGCAGCCAGGGCGATAAACGACGTGGATATTATCATATATGTGGTAGAACCTTCTACATATATAGGAGCTGCGGACAGGCGTATTATTGATTTGCTTTCGAATGTTATGGTGCCTGTATTTCTTGTGGTAAACAAGATAGACAAGGTGCAGAAGGAAATGGTTCTCCCTGTAATTGATGCCTTTTCCCAAAAGTGTGATTTTTGCGAGATAATACCTGTTTCTGCTGCAAAAAACGACGGAATCAATGAGCTTACGGATATTATATACGAGAATCTGCCCGAAGGACCTGCGTATTACGATGAAGATTATGTTACGGACAGCCCCGTAAGATCCATTGTCGCCGAGCTTATCAGGGAAAAAGCCCTAAAAGCCCTTTCGGAAGAGGTGCCCCACGGGATAGCCGTTGCTGTGGACACCATGAAAAAGAAGGGCAAAGGCGGGCTTATGGAGATAGAAGCTACTATTGTTTGCGAGAAGGAGTCTCATAAAGGCATAATCATTGGTAAGAGCGGCTCCATGATAAAGAAAATCGGCACTTCCGCCCGCCATGATATGGAGAAAATGCTGGGTGAAAAAGTTCATTTAACTTTGTTTGTAAAGGTAAAGAAAAACTGGCGCGAGAGCGATTTTTTGGTGAAGAATTTCGGCTATGACAAACGAGATCTCTAAAGCATCAGGCATGGTCATAAGCTCCATGCCTGCAGGTGAATATGATAAGAGAATCGTGCTTCTTACGAAAGAATACGGCAGGATAACCGTATTTGCCCGGGGAGCGAAGCGCCCCAAAAGCGCATACGGTGCTGCCTGTGAGCCGTTTTCCATGGGAGAGTATTATCTTTACCGGGGAAAGAGTGCATACAATCTTCAAAAAGCCCAGGTAAGCGATTATTTTACGGAGCTTCGCTTAGATCTTGATGCCATATGGCTGGGGTCATATTTTCTTGAAGTGGCAGAATATTATTCCCGGGAAAATCAAGATGAAAGCGAATTGTTAAATCTTATTTATATTTCGCTTAAAGCGCTCACAGACGACAGGTTTGACAACAATCTGGTACGGGCGGTATTTGAGCTTAAGGCATTGTGTATTAACGGAGAGCAGCCCGATCTTTCCTGCTGCGCAGAGTGTTCGGGGA
>CAJOQM010000036.1 GCA_905236845.1 uncultured Lachnospiraceae bacterium
CGTCGATGCATCAACGGTTTTTGTAAATGTGCTTCCCGCTTCGTAGAGGGTGTCGTCTCCGCCCTTTAATGTCCACCCAAGGAAAGTGCAGTCTGTACGGGTAGGCGTAGGAAGCGTAAAGCTTATAAGCGCATTTGTATATGCACCCGCTGCGCTCCAGTCGTCGGGATAACCCGCATAGTAGCTTGTATCTCCGATATCCGGCGTCATTGCGGAACCGTCCATGTCAAGATATGAAACGGAATAAGTCTTTGGAACGACGGTGTATGTCAGATGGTATACGGTATTTTCTGTACCGTCATTCTGGACAATTACCCAGTCATATTGGGTATTTAGCTTTTTTACCCCGAAATAAAACGCATCATAATACACATCATCAAGAGTTATAATGTTATAGCAGTCTTCATTAATCAACGACGCATATGCATTATCGGTATCGGATGCATAGTCGGTTCCGGACGTATATTCATTAAAAAGATAAAAATAGCATCCATAGCTGTCAGGCATGCTAAGGCCTATCCAATAACCGTAGGTCCCGTTGCCGTTGACATGATATTGGAGATTTTTTGCCGTAAGCACAAGATCATAATCAATATAATCATCCGAAGTATTTGCGGTAACAGTGACTCCGTATTCGTCTGCAAGCCCCTGGGAAAGTCCGTCTACGCCGGCAGACTCCGACCATCCCGTAAGAGGAGCGCCGTAAACCGCAGGCGTATCATCCGCTTTTGCATAGGATACGGTAAATGCCATAGCAAGACCAAGCGCCGTAATTACCGCCGTAAATACCGCAAGCCCTCCGGTCATTTTATTAAATAACGATTCAACTTTCATTTTTACCCCCCTTTAAGCACACAACATTTTGCTACATTACGGAACCGCTGATTAATTTTAATTAATCAGCGTTTCCTTAACTTTCTTTCCAGTCTGTCATTAAATAAGCTTCATATTCCGTGATAACGGATTCCATAGGCTCTGAGCCGGGCGCTCCTATGGTAAGTCTCCTGTCAACACAGTTTTTAACATCTATTGCTTCATATATATCGTCATCAAAAAGCTCCGAAAAGCCTTTAAGTTCATCTAAAGAAAGCTCGTCTATGGCTTTTCTATCGTCGATGCAATGTACAACAAGCCGCCCTATAACCCCGTGGGCGTCTCTAAAGGGCATCCCCTTCCGCACCAGATAATCCGCCGCATCCGTGGCATTGGTAAAGCCCATCCTTGCGCTTATCGCCATTCGCTCTTTGTTAAAGGACGCAGTAGAAATCATATCCGTAAACAATTCAACGCAGTCAAGCACAGTATCTATAGCGTCAAAAGCCATCTCCTTATCTTCCTGCATATCCTTATTATATGCCAGAGGAAGCCCCTTCATAGTGGTAAGAAGACCCATAAGAGCGCCGTAAACCCGCCCGGTCTTTCCCCGGACAAGCTCAGCTATATCGGGGTTTTTCTTCTGGGGCATTATGGACGAGCCTGTGCTGTACGCATCATCAAGCTCTATAAATCTGTATTCATCCGTATTCCAGATAATGACTTCTTCCGAAAATCTCGAAAGATGCATCATGATTTCCGCCAAAGCGCAAAGATAATCTATAAGATAATCCCTGTCGGATACTCCGTCCATGGAATTAAGCGTAGGCCCGTAGAACCCGAGAAGCTCCGCAGTATATTCCCTGTCCAGAGGATATGTGGTCCCCGCAAATGCACCGGATCCAAGAGGCGAATAATTCATCCTGCGGAAAGTATCTTCCATACGGCTCCTGTCCCTTTTAAACATCTCAAAATACGCACCAAGATGATGGGCAAGAGTCGTAGGCTGGGCTTTTTGCAAGTGGGTAAAGCCGGGCATAACAGTATCTGCATGCTCTTTCATAAGATTTAAAAGCACATTTAACAAACCGCAAAGAGCCTTGTCCGTATCAAGAACACAGTTCCTGATGTAAAGCCTCATATCAAGGGCTACCTGATCGTTTCGACTGCGCCCGGTATGAACCTTCTTTCCCGCATCTCCCAGCCGCCTTATAAGCTCGGATTCCGTAAAGCTGTGGATATCTTCATAGTCTCCGGATACTTCAAGAGTTCCCTCTTCAAGCTCGCGCTCCATATCCCCCAGGGTACGCACTATCTGCGAAGCCTCATCCTCCGGGATAATCCCCTGGCGCCCCAGCATCCCCGCATGAGCCATGGAGCCCATAATATCCTGAAATACCAGCCTTTTATCAAATCTTAAAGATGCATTAAAATCAAAAACCTTGCTGTCTGTAGGCTGGGTAAAACGCCCGCCCCAAAGATTTGCTTTCTTTATACCGGTCTCCTCTTCCTTTTTTGCCTGCTGTGCGGCCTTTTCCTGCATTTCCTTGCGAGCTGCCTCATCATCGGCCTTTTGCTTCTCCACGGCAAGCTCATGAAATGCCTTGTCCTCTTCCTCCTGATTCATCAGATCAAAGAGCGCCATCTGCTCCTCGGCCGTCTGCGCTTCATACTCCTGCCCGTCTATAGTATGAGTCATCTTGGATCCGTTCTTTTCTATATGATCCATCATTTGAAATATCTTATCATGAAAATCCGCCGCCATAAAATGCTCCTTAATATATAATTTATGGAAATGCTTACTGTATAATTCTTCCCATAACTGAATAATTGTATATTAGAATACGAAAAATTACAACCGCTTTCAGCTTTGCGTTCAGAAAAAGAAGCAGGATGATGTTCCTGCTCCTTGTAATAGTTCTTAATTTTCAACATATCCCCCC
>CAJOQM010000037.1 GCA_905236845.1 uncultured Lachnospiraceae bacterium
CCCCCCTACAATGTGAACTCTTCCTGTATGGAATTCTGCACACACAGGAAGAGTGTATCACATTTCTTTCAAAAAGGAAATAGAAATATTAATTTTTTATAAATTTATGTATTAATTTCTTGAATATTATTTAGTAATATCTTCTATCCAGGAAGTAAATTCACCGGAGTAATCGGCTGCGCCGTGAGGCTCATCCCATACGATAGCGTAGTCCACATCGCTGTCGGTAGTCTCAGCAATCTTCATTGCCAGGTTCATTGAAACAGTAACAGATGTATGAGGATCAAAGCTACCAACGCGGATTCTGAAGTAAGGAGCCTTATCGGACTCTTCATCGGATCCGAGATAATTCATAGGATTAAGAAGGTACACCTTCTCCTGCACTTCTTTATCATCAGCCGTTGCTGCATAGACATCATAATACTCTGCATATTCATCTGGATAATCATCCTTAAGCTCTTCTATAAGAGGAGCTATAGTCGTATCAAAATGCACCGTATCAGTCGTTTCGTTACCCATCTCCTCATTCTCGCCCTGTGCATATGTCAGATCATCAAACGCCAGGCAAGCCTTAAGCCTCTTGTTATAAGAAGTTATATACTTGTCGAAATCCGTGATAGTAGCATTCTCTCCGTCCCAGGTAAGGAAGTCATTGTATACATGACCGTCGCATTCCACATCAGAGAATGTAGTGAAGTCAAACTCGGAATAGGTGTAGTTGCCTGCCAGATAATCCTCTACGGAATAATCCACATCAAGCTCGCCGTTTTCCATTTTTGTAAGATGCTTTGTAGCCGCCTTCTCCAGCTCTGATATCACATAATCATAAGCCGAACCGCTTCTTGCATCGTCGAATGTAAGTGAATTGCCGTCAAAGTCTACTATACCAAGGCTGTTATAGTAGTCTATGAATTTATCGGAAAGCTTTGCCGAAAGAGCCTTCTGGAATTCATCCATGGAGCCGCCGGGCATCATAAAGCCGATAAAGTCTGTATCCGGCTGATATTCCCACTCATATGCCATATCGGCATTCTCAAGATCCGTAATCGGGCAATAGCACTGTGCTGCATAGATGTCATCTGTAGCATCCATGACTGCTCCGCATTCCTCAAGATAGCTGTCGTAATTCTTGCTGTTTCCGGTGATACCAAGAAGCGAGCTCATAGCTCCGCCTGCGGATGTACCTACAGAAATTATCTTGTCCGTGCTTCCTGCGCATATGCATAAGCATATTTTCAAGTGTAATATATGCTCCCAACCCCTGAACACAAAAAGAAATATTTGCCGCAGCATTGGGAGAAAAGCTTGCTATCTTCGGATGAAAATCCATATCATCCAGACAATCCAAAACATTTGCAAAGCAATTTTCCTTATCTTCGTGCCAGTCTATAAAAACCAGCTCCTTAAGCAGATGAATATCCCCGGTCTTTTTCATTTTCTCGGCTTGCTTTTTATAATTTGTGCCATAAGTCTTTTCCATAAGACTTTTTGCTACCGCAACTACCCCACTGTCTTCTATAAGCACAATACTTTCAAGATCGGGATTTTCGCTCACCGGCAAAAAACACAGCTCTTCCTTGGAAAATTTATCTGCCTTACCTGCAGGCTTCTGGATAACCTTTGTACTGTAATTTGGATATTTGTCCCGGAAAATACCAAGGAGCTCGGGTAAAAAAGGCGGAATCCCCATAGATCCCGTAGTAATAATAACTCCTGCCTTTTGTTCATCCTCATTGATTTCCCGAACTTTTGCCAAACCCTCTTCCTTTAATGACAGGATTTTCCGGGTATAACCAAGGAATGCTTCTCCCGCCTTTGTCATGGTATAAGGGCGGGTCCTTACAAAAAGAAATCCTCCCAGCTCTTTTTCCAGCTTTCTTATACTTTCGGACAAAGACTGCTCTGATATATAAAGCTTTGCAGCGGCTTCGCGCACACTGCCGGCATCCGCCACCGCCGCAAAATATTCAAGACTCCTAAAATTCATACTCCCTCCCTGAAATTACCGTATATCAGGCTTTTCCTTCACCGAGTGGATGTCAGCACTCTTCAACCATCTCCAGCCTGTAATTAACGAATCTGACGATCTGATCCATGGCATGTGCAGCCTCCGGATAGAGCTTGTAATCCATGGCATATGTATGGGGCATAGATTCCCCGTAGCGGAACTCCACGTCCACATTGAATCTGCAGGCTCTCTCCACAAGCCTGGCACATCCTGCGGCAAAGCTCTCTTCACCGCCGG
>CAJOQM010000038.1 GCA_905236845.1 uncultured Lachnospiraceae bacterium
AAAATCCTCAAAAACATTGCCACATCATTAGTTACAAAAAGCTTACAAGGCTAAATACATCTTCTTATAATCCGCCAGATTCTTCCTTAAAAGCGTGGGAATATCCAGCTCATAGGGACAGCGCTCCCTGCACTTGCCGCAGTCTATGCAATCCTCGATCTTGAGCATCTCCTTGTACCAGCGCTCCGTAAGCCATGCATCAGAGGGTGCGCGGCGTATCATCTGGGACATGCGGGCGCATTGGTTTATGATAATATCCTTTGTGCATGGTGCGCAATATCCGCAGCCCCGGCAAAAATCTCCCAAAAGCTCGGCTCTGTCGTCGTCAATCACCTTTTGAAGCTCCGGCGTCATAGAGGGCTCCTTTTCAAAGAAAGAAAGCCATTCCTCAAGCTCTTCCATCTTCTGCACTCCCCAGATGGGAAGGACGGGATACTCCATCATAAAGGCCATACAGGCTGTGGAATTCGTAAGCAAGCCTCCGGATAATCCCTTCATGGCAATAAAGCCCATGCACGCATTTTGACAGGCTTCTACCAAAGCAATATCCCTGTCTGTTGAAAGATATGAAAAAGGATATTGCAAAGTCTCGTAAAGACCGCTTTTTACTATATCCTCAGCTACGCCGATTTTGTGGGCGGTAATGCCTATATGAAGAATCTTTCCCTGCTTTTTTGCTTCCTCCATAGCTTCATACATGCCGGTGCCGTCCCCGGGCTTATAACATTGGGGAACGCAATGCAGCTGATAAATATCCACATGGTCGGTGCCTATGGTCTTTAGAGAGGTTTCCAGATCATCCCAAAATTTTTCCGGTGTCTTTGCCTGGGTCTTGGTAGCAATAAATATCTTATCCCGCATGCCGGAAAAAGCCTTTCCCAGCTTCTCTTCGCTATCGGAATAAGCCCTTGCGGTATCAAAAAACGTCATGCCGCCTTCATAAGCTCTCCTGTATATGCGTACCGCCTCATCCATATCCACCCTTTGTATGGGCAGACATCCGAAGGCGTTTTGTGGCGTGGTTATCCCGGTCTTTCCCAAAGTATAACTTTTCATGTGAATTTTCTCCTTGTCTCAAAAAAGCCCCTCTTTTACAGAAGGGCTTTTCCTGTATCTTGGGCATTTTCTTAATGTGTTTTCGGCTCGGGATATTCCTCTCCGAATGTTTCTACCGTTACCTTTTTCATTATATTTACGGGCTCAAGAGGCCTGTCGGACCAGTCTGTCTCGCATTCCGCAATCTTGTCCAATACATCCTCGCCTTCCGTAAGCTTTCCGAAAGCAGCGTATTCTCCGTCAAGATGAGGTGAATCCTGATGCATGATGAAGAACTGGCTTCCCGCGGAATTTGGCGCCATAGTGCGAGCCATGGAAAATACTCCCCGGGAATGCTTTAGGTCGTTCTTAAATCCGTTTGAGCTGAACTCACCGTCTATTTCATAGCCGGGTCCTCCTGTGCCGTCTCCCTTGGGGCAGCCGCCCTGAATCATAAAGCCCTTTATGACCCTGTGAAAAATAAGTCCGTCATAATATCCCTTGTTTATCAAAGAAATAAAATTGTTCACGGTATTGGGAGCTATTTCGGGATAAAGCTCCCCTTTCATTATGCTTCCGTCATTCATTTCGATTGTAACTATCGGGTTTACCATTGTTTTTCCTCCTTAAATTAAGCAAGTTTTAACCCCGGCACCGCATTTAGATCAAGACCGGAGAAATTACCTTTAATATATTCATGATATGCGGCCGCTCCTATCATGGCCGCATTATCGGTACACAGCACAGGGCTTGGCTTGTAAAAGGCTACGCCCTCTTCTTTACACATATCTTCCATAGCGCTTCGAAAGGCGCTGTTTGAAGAAACGCCCCCCGCTATGGCAAAGTCTTTAAAACCAAATTCCCGGATAGCAAGGCGGGCCCGGCTTACAAGCATCTCAACGACGCACGCCTGGAAAGAAGCCGCTACATCCGCCCGGTTATATTCCTGCCCCTTCATATTAAGACCGTTTAGATAATTAAGGACAGCGCTTTTTAGTCCGCTAAATGAAAAATCATAAGGACTGCCCTCGATCTTCCCCCTGGGAAAATCTATGGCCGAAGGATTCCCGCTTTGCGCAGCCTTTTGTATCTTGGGTCCTCCGGGATATCCGAGCCCTATGGCACGGGCCACCTTGTCAAAGGCTTCTCCCGCAGCATCATCCATGGTGCGTCCTATTACTTCATATACACCGTAATCCGCTACCCTTACAAGATGGGTATGTCCTCCTGACACCACAAGGCATCCGTAAGGGGGCTTTAATCCGGGATGCTCTATATAATTGGCGCAGATATGACCGCTTATATGGTTTACCCCGATTAAGGGAAGTCCCAAAGCATAGGCATATGCCTTGGCAAAAGAAACTCCCACAAGAAGGGATCCCACAAGCCCGGGGCCAAAAGTCACAGCCACGGCGTCAAGATCATCCGGGCATATTCCCGCATCCTTTATTGATTTATCAACAACGGGATTTATTTTTTCCATATGAGCGCGGGATGCTATCTCCGGCACTACGCCGCCGTATTCCGTATGAATATCTATCTGGGAATAAATCACATTTGAAAGGACATTTACCCCGTCCTCAACCACGGATGCCGCAGTCTCGTCACAGGATGATTCAATTGCAAGTATTTTTATATTCTTATCCATTTATGGCGTTTCCGTTCTCATCCACATCCTGGGTGCCCTTAAGGGAGTATCCGTATATTTTCCACAACCCGGAGCTGTCCTTCCTCAAGATGTAGTTTTGATATGATTTGGCATAGGATGTGTTTTCTTTAATAAAATAAGATACCGTAAGCAAAGCCATGGATTGTCCGTCAATATCCTTGTATGTGACTTCATCCGAATCCGGAATGGTGTAATTTGCTATGGTCCAGTTTTTGTTTTTGTAGTCGGTCACATCTAAGAGCATGGCTTCGTAGTAGGAATCCTCGGGATTAACGGAGAGAAGCTCATCATCCATAACAAGCCTCATCTTTGTAATCAGGGTCTTGAAATCCTCGTCCGTATATTCCTCGTTGTAAAGGCAGGCCATATATCTGCTGTAAAGATCCACCACAGCTCTGGGGGATGCGGGATAATCTGCCATAATGTCCATACTGGAAAGCTCCCCTGTCTCGGTTACTTCCACCATATCCGTAGAATCCGCCGGACGATTCATAAGGTAGTAGTATATTCCAAGGACAGCAGCAGCCGCTATCACTATGAATATTATAAGACCAACGGTCTTTTTGCTTTTCATTTGCTACTCCTTCTCAAACCCCAATGTGACGCTTCGTCCATCCTTGGCAGCTACCGCCTCGGGGAATATCTTCCTTACCGCCTTCATATATCTTTCGGGCTTTGTAAGAGACGGGCTGTAATGCGTAAGCCAAAGTTCTTTGACCTTTGCGGCACGCGCCACCTTTGCCGCTTCATACATTGTCATGTGTTTATTCTTCTTTGCGTTCTCTATCTTGTCTTCTTCGCCGTACATTCCTTCGCATATAAGAAGATCCGAACCGTCGGCTTCATTGACTATCCCCTCCGTGGGACGGGTGTCTGTGGTGTAGGTAAGCTTTATACCTTTGCGGGGAGGACCAAGAACCATATCCGGAGTAAATATGTTTCCGTCCATTTCCACCGTATCTCCCTTTTGAAGGCGATTCCACGCCCTCTGGGGGATGCCGGCTTTCTCCGCTCTTTCCACGTCAAATCTGCCTGCCCGATCCAATGTCATGGAATATCCGTAGCATATTACGTTATGACGCACTTTAAACGCCTTTAGGCGAAGTTCATCAAGATTAAAATCATATGTATTCTCCGTGATTTCACGAAGTTCTATATCAAAAGGAAGCTCGGGAGCTATTACTCTCAAAGCGGGTACTACCCTTTTAAGACCCTTGGGTCCCACCATAACGACGGGCTCTGTCCTGTCGGCATTTGCCATAGAAAGAAGCATGCCGGGAAGACCGCTTATATGGTCGGCATGATAATGGGTAAAACACATAACATCAATATGCTTTGCGGAAAGCTTTAAGGAATTCAAAGCTATCTGGGTGCCCTCACCGCAGTCTATAAGAACCCCTTTTCCGTTATATCTCACATATAATGAAGTGAGCCATCTGTATGGAAGCGGCATCATACCGCCTGTTCCAAGGAGGCTTACATCAAGCATTTTATATATCCTTTCCCATCACTATGCCGTCTTCTTTGGGGTCTTCGTAAAGACCCTTTCGTATTCCCAAAGCTTTTAGGCCGTGTTTTTCGTATAAATTAATTGCGGCAATGTTCGTCTTTCTTACCTCAAGGTAGACATAAGATACCTTTTTTTCGGAAGCTGTATCCATAGCCTTTTTAAGTAAGGCATCGGCTACCCCGCATCTTCTGTATTTTGGGGATACCGCCACATTCATTATGCCCATTTCATCCGGGGAAAAATATATTCCCAGATACCCCATTATAACATTTGTATCGTCATCTTTAAATACTATAAAAAAAGCATCCGAAAGATTAAGGCTTTCTTCAAAATTTTTCTTTGTCCAGGGTCTTGAAAAACTGGCTTTCTCAATTTCAGAAACTTCTTCTATATCTTCGGAGCTCATAGGGCAGATCATGAAACTGCCCCCTTTGGCTTACTTCCCGAATCCTGCAGAGCTCTTTCTTTTTCAAGCTTTTCCCTCTCCGCCTGGGAAAGCCTTAAATATACAGGGGCAAAATCCGTAGCATCAACCGTCTCTCCCCGGCTAAAGAGCCTCTCTCCCAAAGCCGCTACGGAGCCTGCCCGCTGGCGCTTTAAATGGGGAGGCGCTATATTAAAGGGGACTTTTGCCGTTTCTTTAATCGCAGACAGGAATTCTTCCACCCCGTCTCCCAGAAATACCGCAGGTCTCCCGATATCGTTTATCTCGCCTATAATGGCAGAAAGGGGAAGGACGCATTGGGGCTTTATTATGTTCATTTCCCCGTTTTTAAATTCATAAATCCCGGTATAGGTTTCGCTCCTTCTGGCATTCATAAGGGGGCAGATTATATCGCCGCACCCCGCAAGATTATACGCAAGACCGTCTACCGTAGGCACGGGAATAACAGGCTTATTTATCGCCATGCAAAGTCCCTTTGCGGTAGCTGCTCCTATGCGAAGTCCTGTAAAAGAACCGGGGCCTTGCGCCACAGCCACAGCGTCAAGCTCCTTTAAATCAAGCTCCGTCATGCGGACTATTTCATCAATCATTGGAAGAAGAGTCTGGGAGTGTGTCTTTGCATAATCCGTAGTATATTCGGCTGTAATGATGCCATCTGAAAGCACTGCGCAGCTGGCGGTAAGGCCGGATGAGTCTATAGCCAGTATTTTCATATCGAAAGCTCTCCTTCGCAGGATATTGTTATTTTCCTGTAGTCAAATCCCTTTGCGGGATCATTCTCCATAAGGATATGTACAGCATCTGCGGGAATAAGCTCTTTAATCATATCCGCCCATTCCACGACGGTAACTCCCTTTGAATAAAAATATTCTTCATACCCAAGCTCGTACATTTCCTCGGGGTCTTCTATCCTGTATACATCAAAATGATAAAGGGGGAGGGCGCCGTCCTCATATACCTGAAATATGGTAAATGTAGGGCTTACCACAGGCTCTTTAACGCCAAGCGCCTTTGCAAAACCCTTTGTAAAAGCTGTCTTTCCGCATCCAAGGTCTCCGTCAAGAGCAATCACGGCTCCGGGCTTTGTCACTGCCGCAAGACGCTTTGCAATCTCTTCCGTATCCTCTATACAATTGCATTCAAAAACTCGTTCCATTACCCTCTCCATATACGTAATATATTTTAACACATTTTAATAAGATTTGCTATTACTCCAAAATCTGTTATAATATAGCGGAATTTTAAGGAGCATCCGGTAAAATAAATCCCGGTTATGCGTCAGGTGGGTGCCACAAAGCCATCCAGAGAACTTGACGAAAGCAAGCCGAAGGCGCAGCTTGAGTCTAGTCGTAGGAGTGTCCTAAAGCTTGGCGA
>CAJOQM010000039.1 GCA_905236845.1 uncultured Lachnospiraceae bacterium
GGGGCCGGGATACGACCCCCGCATAAAACTCACATTTTTTTCTAAAACTATTTAACCTTAACCTTCTTTACTGTAGACCACTTTGAATAAGTCTTTGACCCATCAGAGTTTGTAACAAAAGCGCGAACACGTACATAGTATGTCTTCTTGCTTGTAAGCTTCTTTAATGTTACAGAAGTCTTCTTTGTTGTCTTGGTCTTTGCACTCGTAAATGACTTTGATGTAGAGTACTGGACCTGATATCCGGTTGCTCCGGAAACCTTTTTGATAGTTACCTTTGCCTTCTTCTTAGCAGTAGACTTTACAGTTACCTTTGAAGGCTTCCTTACTGTTACTTCCTGGGTTGCCGTAGCTGAAGTAGCGCTTTCAGCAGCCATTACGGGAGTAGATACTGCGGGGATTCCTGCAAGCATTACTGCAGCAGCGAGAAGTCCCACAAATGCTCTCTTAATTCTCATTTTCTTTGCTCCTTTCGATCCGTGTACATCAGACCTCATATTACTTTGTACGCGTACAAATGTGAGTTTTTATATATAAAATCCTTACGGACCCTATACCAATGTTTCAAACATCCCTATTCCTACCTGCCTTCATACTCTGCCTCAGAGCTGTTAGGTATTTTGCAATCCTTGCTCTAAAGAGGTTTCTTCTGACAGGTCCTTTCGCGTTTACTATACTTCCTTCTATCCAGGCGCTTTCATGGATAGCCTTGTCCGAGAGCCCGGCAGTTATCGCCAGCTTGGATATGACTCCCAGATCCTTTATTTCATCCTGGGATAGGTCGTTTGCAGCCGGCTTCATTTTTTCATCGGAGATATCATCGCTGAATAACCTCCTGCCATAATGCTCAGCCTCCCACTCTCCCGGGGCAGACATGAATTTTCTATATATCTTTGAAGTCAACAAAGCTTTCTTTGGAGACTTCTTGGTATGTACTGAGAAAATCTTTTTATCTTCGATATAAATCCTTATAAACATCCTGAGGACTTCTTCATTTCGGATCAGATATTCACTGTTGGGATTATCAGTATCCGATAAAACCGGGATGTATCTGTCATCCTCATGGGCATATCCGACAACCATCGGCTTTGGCTCGCTGTATATCACCTCATACATACAGTTGCTAAACCTCGCCTTTCGGCTGATTGCCCCCTTCGGCATGAAGTAAAAGGCTTCATAGCTGCACCCCGCTCTATCCGCCGGCAATTCGTAAAGTCCGAAATAGTATCCGGATACTTCTATGCCTGGTTTAATCGCTGCGAGGATATTCTGAATACTCTTCTGGATGCTACCAACCCATCCGCTGTCAACTACGGCATACTTGATATCATCAAGCAACCCTTCCTGCCTCAGGTACCCCACTGTGTCACCAAAGGCTTCAGCTGATTTTTCATAAATCATATCAAGGAGACTGCATTTTCCCCGGAGGCATTTTTCTCTAATGTCGTCCCTAAGCCTTAATATCTGAGTTCTATTCAGGACATCGTCGAGAATGTCGCCGGTACCGGTTTCCTGTACCACCTGACATATCTGGTCATAGGTAAGCCCTGCCCTCTTTAATATGGTATTTAGGCTTACATCTATTCCGGAGATAAAAATCCTGTCCAGACATTCATCCTTTAGCAGGTGATACTCCGGAATCCTAAGCGCATATCTGGAGACCCTCAGGTATCTGATATCTAAATCCAGCCCCTCTGCCTCCGCCAATGCCTGCGTTGCCACATACATGGGATATGCATCCCGTGACAGGAAATAAAGTCGCTTTATCCCGCTATGTACCGCCCTATCCAAAACCCAGATCACATACTCTGTAAGAGTCGGTGCGAATACGGCAGCGTACATCTTGTCATCATAGTCATCCAGCATCTCTACTGCCAGCCTCGCCGCAGCATAATGGGCCACATTACTCCTTAAGAGCCTCAGGTATTTTTCTATATCGGGACAATTCCCTTTGCTATCGGTAATATCTCGGCTCAAGGCTCGGCACCCTTGACTTTCATATTGATTATCACCCTCGTAGGTATCAGCTTTGATGCCATAGGTCTTAATGAATATAAAAATCTCTTAAGCCCCGAAACTCCCAGCCGCCTAAACCCGCCGGAGCGGATCTTGCTCTCATTTATACAATCCATAAATGACCTGGAGTGATATTTCCTCCTGTCAACTCTGTAATTAAGCAAGGGCGTCTGGAGATTGTATCCTCTGTAGCCCAGGCTAAAGAGCCGCATAAAGAGCTCATAGTCCTCGCATCTTATGGCCGCTCTCGTCTCCGAGTAGCCTGCCACGGATTCAAACAGCGTCGCCCTATACATAACCGTAGGGTGGATATAGGGCGAATACTTCAGGTAATCCTCTATCTGAGGGTCCTCAGGTCGGGTGGAATTGCCCCATACTCCTTCGGTATCAAAGAGCTCACAACCGGAGCCGCACCACATATATTCGGAGTGTTCCTCTAGGAAACGGGTCTCAATGGCGAATCTGTCAGGATGCGAGATGTCATCCGCGTCCATCCTCGCCAGGTATTTGCCCCGGGCCTCTTCTATACATCTGTTTAGAGCGTAGCCTAGGCCATGGTTATACGTCGAATTGATTACCCTTATGCGGGAATCCCTGCTCTCCAGCGAGTCTATGTAATCGATTACTTCCCTATCCGAGGAGCCATCGTTATATATAAGGAACTCAAAATCCTTCAGTGTCTGATTAAGCACGGAATCAACGGCCTTTTCAAACCCCTCCAGATCCAACTGGTTATATACACCCATTATCACGGATATTAAGGGCGCATCATCTGCTCGTCTGTCAGCGGCAGGATTTACACTCGGAAGTATGCTGTATATCTCACGCATCTTCGCTTCGGACTGCTCGAGAGTAAATCTATTGACAGTAACTAATGCATTTGCAGACAGCGCCCTCCTGAGGTTCGCATCCTCATACATCTTGAGTATTGCCTTTGCGAATTCTTCAGGAGAATCCGCTCTGCAGGCAAAACCGTTATTTCCATCAGAGATGTATTCCCTGGTCCCCCGGTTATCCGCGACCACTAATGGTACTGATGATGCCATCGCTTCAAGGGCTGCCATTCCCATTCCCTCTCTAAGGGACGGGAATATACTCAGGTCAGCCGTACGCCACATCCAAGCCATGTCCTCACGGTACCCCCGTAGGAACACCCTGTTTGTCAAGCCCAAATGCTCTATCAGCTTCTCAAGCTCGGGGCGGTATGGTCCCTCGCCACAGATACTGTAATAAATATCATCTCTGGAGAGTCTCGCTATCGCCTTAATAACAACGCTGTGGTTTTTATTCTTAACAAGTTCTCCGGCTGACACTATATGAAACGCATCATCCGGTATATTAAGTTCTCTGCGAAGCTGTACGGCGGACCCGACTTCGCTGTCCGTTACAGGATAGAACTGTTCCGTATCCACACCCACTCCGGGAATTATCCACGCCTGTCCGTCGGATTTGAATCTAAACTTACGGGCGGCGGAGTAATCCTCACGATTAATTGTAATCAAAGCATCTGTATAATGAGCCAGACACTTCTCCACCGGATAGTAAAAAAGCCAGTTTTTCAAAGGGGCCCCGTCATAAAAGTGAAAGCCATGAGCCGTATATATAACATAGGGCTTTCTACGACTAATCGACGCTGCGAGCCTTCCCAAGACTCCTCCGTTTGGATTATGGCAATGAACCACATCTATCTGTTCCCTGTCAATAATCCTGACCAGCTCCCGAAGCGCCCAGCCGTTATGCCGAAGGCTAAAGGGATTCTTCTCGATACTGATATGATGAAGGACTACCCCCATCCTCTTTAATGTCTCATCTCTAACCGCATAAATAGGGACACCGAAATTCGTTGCGTAATGAATCTGGTATCCTATTTCCCCTAGAAGTCGTACATTATTTAATTCAAACTGCGACAAAAAGCCGCTGGTGGTGGTTATTATTAATGCCTTCTTCATTTTTTTACAGGTGGTATAGTTACTTTTGCAACCATAATTGATCGTTTATGATTATAGATGATTTTTGAAAGCTTGTCAATGTATCACTAATCAAAAATAATTATAGCATGATTACATACGACAACCTCTGGAAAACCATGACTAAAAAGGGCATTACAAAATATGCCCTCACATATAAATACGGCATCAACCCCAGCACCCTCGTGCGCCTGAGAAGAAATGAGAGCGTCACCACATACACCCTAAACCAGCTATGTGGTGTTTTGGATTGTTCTCCGGAGGAAATATTGACATATATTCCGGATAACAATGTATCCTACGAAATTACGACTGAGGATTGTGTTCCTAATGGTGACCAAACAAAAGATTTTTTAGACGATACTATTACCATAGAAAACGAACCCCCGCGGGCAAATCCCGCAGGGGCTCATTCAAAGAAACTATATACATTAATGCAAAAGAAATCCGTAAATGCCCGGACCCTTCATCAGCTGTCAGGTATTCCTGTTCCCACAATCAGAAATATCCTGTACGGCAAAACCAAAAATCCGAGGATCGAAACTTTAAAATCCATCGCAAAGGCGTTGGAAGTCAATGTGGAAGAGCTATAAAAGCCTCTCGGGCAATTCTACGTTAAACGCCTTTGCGGCTTCTAAAATATGCTCTCTGCAAAGGTCTGCCAGAGCTCCCGTGTAAACAACTCATCATTTAGAGGCAATACATAGGTCAGAGCTATGATATTTGCGGGATGAGCGTGGTATACCACCCGGTAATCGGGGTCTATGCGCTTTTTAACCGCCAGATTAAGGAGGTGGCTCGGGAGCTCGGATGTAGGTCTCCCGCCGTCTCTTAGCCCCATACGATGCGATATCTGTCGTGCGGATTCATCAAACCAGCTTCTACACACGATACAATCTCTCACCCCGCAAGCGCTTCCACCTGCTGCCTCTTTTCAAAGAGCACACACCCTCCTTTGTGGTCATCCGCCAGCACTCCATCCTCCTGAAGCGCCGCAAATAGCGGAGATTTCAGCGCATCTCTCAAAGACGTATCCTTCACATTAATATCAGAATAAGGCGAAAACGGACAGGGCTCGGCTCCGCCGTGTGAGTTGATATGAAAGAATCCGCGTCCTGCCGCAATGCAGCCGCCGGAGCTCTTCTCATCTCCGGGGAATGCGACAAACATCATATCATCGAGTTCTTCCCGAAGGCGCTCTAATTCGCCGGCAAAATATTCCCGCTCCTCGTCTCCTATGGCAAGATGCCTGCTCTCATCCGTAACCGGCACATATTCAACGTAAATCACAGCCTTGCAACCACGGTTTCTCAAAGACGACAGAAACTCCCCGGATGTCACATCCTTTATATTCTCCGTGGTCACGGTAACGGAGCAACCGAATATCTGCCCGTTTTTATGGAATTTATCCATATTTGCGATAAGCCTATCGTATATCCCTTCCCCACGCCTGCTGTCTGTGGCCTCGCGGTTTCCTTCTATGCTCATAATGGGGATGAGATTCCTGTTTTCTTCAAAGAGGGTAAAATACCGCTCGTTTATAAAGACTCCGTTTGTAAATACAGGAAACATTATATCCTTTATCTTCGCCGCTTCCTCTATGATATCCCGACGGATCAGAGGCTCGCCCCCTGCAAGGAGGATAAAGGAGACGCCCAATTCACGTCCTTCTTCAAATATCCTCTTCCACTCTTCCGCAGATAGCTGGTCGTAAGCCTCACAGTCCGATGTGGCGTCATTCGACCTGGAATAACATCCCGCACAGTGAAGATTACAGCTTGAGGTTATGCTCGCGATAAGGAACGGCGGCACATGCTCCCCCGCCTTTTCAAGCTTTGCCCGCTTCTTCGACGCCTTTTGGCTCGCAATTGCAAACTTCGCAAGGAATGCGCTTTCCTTCGGGTCTTTAAGGGTCGCCCTGACCGCATCCTTTATCACTCGCTCAACGCCCTTTGTCATATATGTCTGTATATCAAATTCTTTATCCATATTATCAGTCCTTCTTCATCTTAATCCAAAACCTACGCTGCGTCGCTTCCGTTAAGAAACTTGTATAGCAGTCCGTACAGCTCCTTCGCCTCATTTTCGGAAAGAGCCGACACCGCACCCGCCACCTTGAGTGGTATATCCTTGCACTCTTCCTTAAGTGCGTCTCCCTTGTCTGTTATGCTAACCACTGTCACCCTCTCATCCTCGTCGGAGCGGCGCCTTGTGATATAGCCCTCCCTTTCGAGGCGCTTTAAAAGCGGTGTCAGGGTTCCCGCATCCAGATGAAGGGCTTCGCCAAGCTGCCCCACATTTACGCTTTTCTTATCCCACAGCACCATAAAAACGATGTACTGCGTGTATGTAAGCCCCAGTGGCTTTAGGTATGGTGTGTAGCTGTTTACTATCTTTCGCGAACATGCGTAAAGGGGAAAACATATCTGGTTTTCAAGTTTAAGCTGTTCATATTCCTGCGCCATATATATTCTCCTTATCCTGCATCGAGCCGCCCCGGAAGAGCGTTATTTGCTTCCTTCGGGGAAATCTTATCCGCTCTCCTATTATTTATGTTTTGCCATATTATATTGTGTCAAATGTTTTTTGTCAAGATAAATTTTAGATAAACCCATTCCTGCACCGCAGACAACCAACGGCTTTTCTTACATATCGCTTGCTTTAGGGAAAATGTAAGAAGTTTTGCCGATTGTAATGGCTTTTGAGGGCTGTTCATAGGGCTTTAAACCAAAAAATTACTTACAAAACAAGCTGATACAGAGATTTTGTAAGAAAATCGTGGAATTCCACCCGGAACAGCAGCTGATTTTTTCTTATATTTCCCCCAAATATGCATATTTGTAAGAAATCGCAAAGAAGGCCCCTGCACATCCGGTTCAAAATCCGGGTGGTATCCCCTCTCTCAAAATATAAGATATTGTAATTTTCTCAAATAACTACATCAAAGTAAATAATAAGCGGCATTTAGCGGCATTTAGCGGCATTTA
>CAJOQM010000040.1 GCA_905236845.1 uncultured Lachnospiraceae bacterium
CGCATAATATGTAATAAGTAATAATACCCCCGGCAAAGCCATGTGCTTCACCGGGGTTTATTGCGTTTTTGTGTATTATTTTCGAAACATATTAAAAAAATATAAATTTTCCTTGCCATACAATTCCAAAAATTATATAATGATTGCATAATGCGTTTGCGGTCGAAAGACCTCGCGGCAAATAAAATTATTTTACAGGAGGAATTTCCAAATGGAAAAAATGGAAGCTGATGTAGTAGTTGTAGCTTGCGGTATGTCCGGACTTGCTGCACTTACACAGGCTCAGGAAAGCCTGAACGCTACCGGCGGTGGAAAGGCTATCGCTTTTGAGAAGTCCAACACCTCAGGTGGTGCTGCAAACATGGGTATGGCTCTTCTTGCATTCGAGTCACAGATGCAGAAGGAGCAGATGTACAACGACTTTACAAAGGACGATGCGTTCAAGTTCTTTATGGAGTACGTTCATTGGCGTTCAGACGCAAAGCTTGTACGCAGGTGGTTCAACCAGTCATCCGAAACCATCGAATGGCTTCAGGACAAGGGCGTTGAATTCCTTGGCGTTTACAAGTATTTCAAGGATTCACATGCGACTCAGCATATGGTAAAGGCTCCCGGTTCCAACACACCTTCAGAGCGTTCCGCTTCGTTCATGAACAAGCGCCTTACAGAGTATGCACAGGAGATTGGTGCAGAGATCAGGTTCCAGACCTCTGTTAAAGAGATCCTTACAGGCTCCAAAGGTCAGGTGCGCGGCGTTATCGCTGTTGACGACCAGGGCAACGAGATTGAGTGCCTCTGCAACTGCGTAATCGTAGCTACCGGCGGTATCGGTAACAACGTAGACATGATCGAGCAGTACATGGGATGGAAGTGGGGCGTAGATATGTTCACA
Source organism: uncultured Lachnospiraceae bacterium (assembly GCA_905236845.1). Lineage (GTDB taxonomy): Bacteria > Bacillota > Clostridia > Lachnospirales > Lachnospiraceae > RUG14243. The sequence goes on from CAJOQM010000040.1 coordinate 893, forward strand.
TTCCGTATCCCCGGTATCGACGGCGACGGTCTGAACATGGCTTGGAAGATCGGCGCCCGCAAGGCAAAGGTAAACATGGAGGTTACATACAACACCCCCGGTACTACCGATATCTTCAAGACTCTTTCAGAGGCAGGCCGTCAGCCCAACCTTATGGTAAACCTTCACGGAAAGCGTTTCATGAACGAGGAAGTAATGGATAACACTACCTTCACCGGTAACTCACTCCTTCTTCAGAAGGGTCACCAGGGCTTTACCATCATGACAGAAGAGATCGTAGACTACTACAAGGAGCACGGTCTTGACTACATCACCTATCACCACGGCATCACGCATATGGACAAGTGGGATGAGGAGCTTGATGCATACCTGAACCACAAGGGTATCGAGGCTTCCGGTCTTTCCATGCTTCACGAAGGCAAGGACGATCAGGATTCCGGTCAGACAAACTTCTGGAAGTTCGACACTATCGACGAGCTTTGCAAGGAGACCGGCATCGACCAGGAGCAGCTTGAGAAGACCATCGCTGAATACAACGATATGTGCAACACAAGCGAAGAACATCCTCTTGGTATCCGCGGCTATGACTGGCAGTTTACCAAGGATCACAGGTTCCTTAAGGCTATCAACCAGGGCCCCTACTACGTAGCGCGCCACATGCCCGGCGGTTACGGTTCACTGGGTGGACTGGAAGTATCCGAGAACATGGAAGTCCTTACTGACGAGATGGAGCCCATCCCCGGACTTTATGCTTGCGGTAATGATACTGCTACCGTATTCTCAGATTCATATTGCTTCTACAATCCGGGTTCAACCATGTCTTACGCTATCAACTCCGGTCGTATCGCTGCCAAAGAGTGCGTAGCTTACATGGATTCAGACAAGTTTATCGATCCCGAAAGCTAATAGCAATTTCATTAGCAGAGTTTTATGCTGGGGCGCATGTGTTTCATGCGCCTCACATTTTTGTGACGTCGGATGTGGTATCGGAGGTAAAAATGAGTTCTAAAGACGCAAAGAAACTTAGTCCCCAAGAGCTGGTGGAGCAGGTATCATCCCTTTGGGAGGATGCAAAGGGCGAAAATGATTTTATAAACAATATTTGCTATATGGTATTAAGCAGCGTGGTAAAGGCGTATCAGGAAATGGATGCGGCAGGCAGAAGCTGGCTTCGCAAGGACGAAGAGCTGGATGTAGCCATTATAAAATCCGTACACAAAATCGGCTCTATGCTCGAAGCCGTAGAGCATAATGCGGGTACCGTAAACGCGGTCGCAAATAATGTCGGAAATGTTCATTGAATTTTAATTGATATTATTGTCAATTTCTGATAGAATACTAAAGATTGAAAAAAATAACCATTTGTACGCAAATGGAAGGAGGATTAAAGTGGCGAAAGTAGAATTTTTCGTGGACGGCGTAAAAGTCGAAGCCGAAGAGGGAACCAGCATTCTCGAGGCGTCTTTGGCTGCAGGCATCTATATCCCGCATTTATGTTCTCATCCCGATCTTGAGAGCAGAGGCGGATGTAAGATGTGTGTCGTTTACATCGAGGGTAAGGAAGGTCCCCAGCTTTCCTGTAGGACAAATGTTGAAGCCGGCATGAAGGTGACGACGCAGGATGAGCGCCTCAAGCAGATAAGGCGTGTATCCATGGAGTTTATGCTGGCAGGTCATCCCCATGATTGCCTTAGCTGCAAGATGTACCTTAAGTGCGAGCTTCAGGCTATGATGCAGTACACCGGTGCGGTGCATGGCCGTATGCGTGATGTGACCAAGACCACCACCAGGATAAACACCAACAACCCCCTTATTGTACGTGAGATGGAGCGCTGCATAGCCTGCGGACGCTGTATCAGGGTTTGTAATGATGTGCGCGGCGTAAAGGTGCTTCAGCTTAATAAGACCGATGCTCCCACATACGAAGTATATGTAGGTACAGAGGGCGACCTGCCCCTTAAGGAATCAGAATGCGCATTCTGCAGCGCCTGCGTTGAGGTATGTCCTACCGGCGCTTTGCAGGATATGGAGGGCGTATTCAGGGCAGACATTCCCAAGCAGCAGGCTCTTATTCCCTGCTCCGTTCAGTGTCCCGCCCATACGGATATTCCCGAATATATACGTCTGGTTAAGGAGGGCAAGAATGCAGAGGCATGCGCTGTTATTCATGAAAAGCTTACATTCCCCCATTCACTGGGTCTTGTATGCGTACGTACCTGCGAATCACAGTGCAAGCGCACACACTTAAACGATCCTCTTTCCATACGTAACCTCAAGCGTTATGCCTGCGAGCATGATGATGAGCAGATCTGGAAGAAGAACCTTAAGCATCTTGATCCCACGGGCAAGAAGGTCGCCATCGTAGGCGGCGGTCCCTGCGGTATGACGGCTGCATATTACCTTGCAAAGCAGGGTCACGATGTGACTGTATATGAGCGCAATGAAAAGGCCGGCGGATATCTTCAGTACGGTATTCCCATGTACAGGCTGTCCCGTGAAGTAGTACAGGGCGAGGTACAGGATATCCTTGATCAGGGCGTAAATCTTGTTACCGGCAAGGAAATCACCGATGTAAACGAGCTCAAGAAGGATTATGACGCAGTAGTCCTTACCATGGGTACCATAGGCGGCAAGCAGGCTATCATAGAAGGCCGTGAGATTGGTCATGCTACCACAGCCGTAGAATTCCTTCACGGAGTATCATCGGGCAACCCCGACCCCAACGTACACGAGGGCGCAAAGATTATCGTACTCGGCGGCGGTAACGTTGCATTCGACGCAGCCCGCACATCGGCAAAGATGGGAGCTAAGGTTTCCATGTTCTGCCTTGAGGCAAGGGCCGTGATGCTTGCGGACGACGAAGAGATAGACGGAGCTATAGAAGAGGGTGTAGAGCTTCATGACTCTACTACGAACCTTGAAATCTTAGGAACGGCAGAGAAGCTCGAAGGTCTTCGCTATGCGGATATTACGGGCTTTAAGTTCGGACCTAACGGACTTGAGGCGGATATCATAGAGGGCTCCGAAAAGGTAGAGCCCGGCGACTACTTCATTTATGCGATGGGTCAGAAGGCTGTTATCCCCGAGAGCTTCGGTATCGAGCTTAATAAGTTCGGCTTCCCCGTTATGAAGGAAGGTACCGTTCATGAGACCGTTCAGGAAGGTATCTTTGCAGCGGGCGACTGCATTACCGGTACGAAGTCTGTCGTACTTGCCGTTGCCGGAGGCCGTGAGGTCGCATCCGATGTGGATAAATATCTTGGAGGCGACGGAGATATTGACGAGAAGCTTTATGACAGAGAGGCTCACAACCCCGAGATTGGCCGCAGAGTAGGCTTTAACGCTCTTACGAGAGAAGAGCTTACCATGACCGACATCTCTGAGAGGGCTCACAGCATTACGAACCCCGTAGATCAGGGATTCACGTTAGAACAGTCCAAGTGTGAAGCTGAAAGATGCCTGCAGTGCGATCTTCGTTGCGATTTCAAGAAGACCGTTATGTGGACCGAAGTATAGGAGGGTAAGATGGAGAGAATTTGTGAAGTTACGGACGAGGCCTTAAAGGAACTCGTAGAGGCGGCAAACCGTGCTGCTGAAGACGATACCGTCTGCCCTGTGGAGGTTGCATACAAAATAGCCGAAAAGACTCTGGCTACGACCTGCGGCAAGGGCGTTATGTGCCGTGACGGTTTCCGTCAGGTATACCTTATTACCAAGGATTTCGTAGACGGCAAGGGCAAAGGCGAAGAGGATATCGATATGCTTAAGGAAATCCTCGGCGTCATCGAGGAGACCGCAGACTGCGATCTTTCATATACGGCATCTCATACCATCCTTGAGCTTATGACGAAGTTCTCCGAGGAATTCGATGCCCATGTAAAGAGAAAGAGCTGCAAGAAGCTTATCTGCGCAGGCTGCCATACGGTTCATATCGACGCTGCCAAGTGCAAGGGCGAAGGTGCCTGCATCAAGGTGTGCGAATTCGGCGCTATCAAGGGCGGTGCAGGTATGTTCTCCGTTATAGACCAGAACAAGTGCACAAGCTGCAACAAGTGTATCGATGTATGTCCTAACGGTGCTATTAAGGGCGCAGGCGCTGTTAAACCTCAGGGACCCACCGCTCCCGCACCTGTGGGCTCATGGGGAGCTGCCGCTGCCGGCGGAAGGCGCAGGAGAGGTTAATGCCTTTAGCTTTAAAAGACTCCGGAGGGTTTTTTATAGGAGTCATATTAACAGTAACTGTAGTTATGTAAACTTTTCTGCTCCATGCGGGTTTTGGCTTTGCCGTACCTGCATGGAGTGTTGTGCGTATGATGGAAATTTATTTAATAAGACACGGAGAAACGAACTGGAATCTGAATCGCAAAGTCCAGGGAAGAAGCGATATTCCTCTTAATGACTATGGTATAGAGCTTGCATACAAGACAAAGGCAGGGCTTGAGGGCGATGGCGTATGCTTTGATGCGGCGTACTGCTCTCCTTTGATAAGAGCTGTAAAGACAGCGCAGATACTCCTTGAAGGAACAGGCATAGAGCCGGTTAAGGACAAGCGTCTCGAAGAGCTTGATTTTGGTGACTTTGAGGGCTTTAGCATCGAAAAAGCCCAGACTGAGCCCGAATATGCAGACTTTGCAAAAGTCTTTGATGAACCTGCATCATACGTACCAAGAAACGGAGAGAGCTTTGAGGAGCTTTATGAAAGATCCCGGAGTTTTATAAAAGAGGTACTCCTTCCCCTTGAAGGAAAGCGCAAATGCGTCCTTATAGCGGCTCACGGCGCTCTTATCCGGGGCATAATGAATGTGATTGGGGATATTCCCATATCTGACTTTTGGCAGTCTGTCCAGAGGAATTGCGCCGTAAACAAGATGACGCTTGAAAACGGAAAGTTTAACATTGTATACGAAGGCAGGATTTTTTACGAAGAAGAGCATATTTATAAAAATCCCGCAGATAAGGATTAATGGCTACATTCAATTCAAGAGGTTTAAGAGGCTCCGGTCTTGAAGACCTGATAAATGCCACAAACGAAAGATACAGGGAAGGGGGGCTTTCACTTATCCAAAAGATTCCCACCCCCATTACTCCCGTTGAGATGGATATGGCGACAAAGAGGATTACCCTTGCTTATTTCGAGCAGAAAAGCACCGTGGATTATATCGGCGCCGTCCAGGGGCTTCCCGTTGCTTTTGACGCAAAGGAATGCGCCAAGGATACCTTTCCCCTTGCGAATATTCATGAGCATCAGATGCTTTTTATGGAAGATTTTGAAAAGATGCAGGGAATCGCATTTTTTCTTATATATTTTTCCAAAAGAGATATTTTCTATTATTTAAGATTTGAAGAAGCGCTTGATTTCTGGAACCGCATGAAAAAAGGCGGCAGAAAGAGCTTTACCATAGAGGAACTGGATAAAGATTTTTTCTTTTCCATGGAAAATGATATATTTGTCCCTTATTTAAAACCTTTGCAAAAAGATCTTGACCTAAGGGACGGAAAGAGCGAAAAATGAAAGACAGACTCTTACATACACCGGACGGCGTCCGGGACATATACGGCGTATCCTGCGAAAGAAAGCTGTATCTACGGGATGCTCTTATGAAGGTTATAAAAGGATACGGATACGGATCCATAGAAACTCCTTCGTTTGAGTTTTTTGATATATTTGGTTCGGACATAGGCACCGTGCCTTCAAAGGATCTTTACAAATTCTTTGACAGGGACGGAAATACGCTGGTTCTGCGCCCGGATATTACTCCCTCCGTAGCAAGGTGCTGCGCAAAATATTATTCGGATGCGGATCTTCCTTTAAGGCTTTGCTATTGCGGAAATACTTATGTAAACAAGAACGAATACAGGGGGAGCCTTAAAGAATCCACCCAGATAGGGGCGGAGCTTATGGGGGATGGCAGCGTCTATGCGGATGCCGAGATTATCGCCCTTACATGCGAGAGCTTTCTTGCATCGGGTCTTACGGAATTTCAGATAGCTGTGGGTAACAGCCAGTTTTTTGAAGCTATTTGCGAAGGAACGGATATAACAGGCGAAGACAGGGCGGCTGTAAGAGACCTTATATGCAGGAAGAATTATTTCGCAGCGGGAGAATACCTAAAGAGCATTTACGCTCCCGAAAAGATATTTAATATTCTTGGGGTTCTTTCCGGATTTATAGGGGGTAAAGAAGCCCTCGATAAAGCAAGAAACAGCGTAAAGGATATAGATAAGGCAGTTGAAGCAATAGAGCGCCTTAACGACCTTTACGATATCCTGGGTCATTACGGATATGATAAATACGTTTCATTTGACCTGGGGCTTCTTAATCCCCATGATTATTATACGGGAGTAATATTTGACGGCTATGCCTACGGCTCCGGAAGGACTATCGCAAAGGGCGGCAGATATGACAATCTTGTGTCGCATTTTGGCAAGGATATGCCGGCGGTAGGATGTGTTATCGAGCTTGATGAGCTTTTATTATGCCTTGAAAGGTCGGATGCTGATATAGATGCGTCTACCGAGATAATTACCGTCACGTATTCGGACAAAGAAGAATATCTAAAGGCGCTTGCTAAAGCCCAGAGCATGAGAAAAGAAGGAAAGAGAGTCTGCCTTTGCGACTCTGCCGGAGGTGGGGACTGATGGAATATTTAACTATTGCTCTTACAAAGGGCAGGCTTGCAAAGACTACAATGGCAATGCTTGAAAAGGCGGGGATTTCCTGCAAAGAAGTCCTTGACCCCGATACAAGGAAGCTTATTTTCCAAAACGATGACTTAAAGATGCGGTTTTTCCTTGCAAAGGGTCCCGATGTCCCCACGTATGTAGAATACGGCGCTGCGGATATAGGAATATCGGGCAAGGATATTATCATGGAAGAAGGGCGCAATATCTATGAGGTCCTTGACCTTGGCATAGGTAAATGCAGGATGTGCGTATGCGGACCTAAAGAGGCAAAAGATCTCCTTTCCCATTATGAACAAATCCGGGTGGCTACGAAATATCCAAAGATAGCCAAGGATTATTTTTACAACGCGAAGCGTCAGACCGTTGAGATCATAAAGCTAAACGGCTCCATAGAGCTTTCCCCCATAGTGGGGCTTTCGGATGTGATTGTGGATATCGTGGAAACCGGCAGCACGCTAAAGCAAAACGGTCTTTGCGTGCTTGAAGAAATCTGCCCCATATCCGCAAGAATGATAGTAAACCAGGTATCCATGCGTATGGAAAACGAAAGGATTATCACGCTTATTAAAGCAGTGGAAAAAGTGGTGAGAGAAAATGGCAATTAAGATAATAGATGCAAAAGAAGCTTTGGGAGAAGACGGCTCCTCCGTATTTTTGAGGAATTCATCCCAGGGCTACGAAGAAAAGGAAAAAGACGTAGCCGCCATTGTAAACGACGTAAAGGAAAGGGGAGATAAAGCCCTTTTTGAATACGAAAGCAAATTTGACGGGGTTTCCTTAAATCCCACAAATATAAGGGTTACGGAAGACGAAATCAAAAAGGCATATGAAGCCGTGGATGATGAGCTTATAGCCATTATGAGGCGAAGCCTTGAAAATATCAGGTCTTATCACCAAAAACAGCTTCGCCAGAGCTTTTTTACGGAACCGAAGGAGGGCGTTATCTTAGGTCAGCGCATTACTCCCATGGAAAAGGTGGGTGTCTATGTCCCCGGGGGAAAAGCGGCCTATCCTTCAAGCGTCCTTATGAATATCGCTCCCGCAAAGGTAGCGGGGGTAGAGAGGATTATTATGTGTTCTCCTCCCGATAAGGAAGGAAATATTTATCCCGTGACTCTCGTTGCTGCCTGCGAAGCGGGAGCAGATGAGATATATAAGGCAGGAGGCGCCCAGGCAATAGCTGCCATGGCGTATGGCACGGATTCTGTCCCGAAGGTTGATAAGATAGCAGGCCCCGGCAATGTATACGTAGCCCTTGCGAAGCGTATGGTGTACGGTCAGGTAAGCATAGATTCCGTAGCGGGACCTTCCGAAATATGCGTTATGGCTGATGAGACTGCGGATGCTTCTTTTGTGGCTGCAGACCTTTTAAGCCAGGCGGAGCATGACGAAATGGCAAGCGCCGTGCTTGTAACTACATCCCACACCCTTGCGGAAGATGTATCAAAGATGACGGATAAATATATGGAAAGGCTTGAAAGAGCTCCTATTATGCAGGAGTCCTTAAAAAACCACGGAGCGGCTGTTATATGTAAGAATATGGCGGAAGCCGCAAGGGTAGTAAATGCCATAGCTCCCGAGCACTTAGAGATAGTTACGGCTAACCCCTTTGAGGATATGACAAGGATTAAAAACGCAGGCGCTATATTCCTCGGTGCATACAGCTCGGAGCCACTGGGAGATTATTATGCAGGTCCCGACCATGTGCTTCCCACAAACGGCACGGCAAAATTCTTCTCGCCCTTATCCGTGGATGATTTCATTAAGAAATCAAGTATTATATCTTATTCAAAAGAGGCGCTTTTTGAAGCAAAAGATGATATAATAAGTTTTGCGAATGCAGAGGGTCTTACGGCCCATGCAAATTCTATCAAAGTAAGATTTGAAAAGGAGTAGATGATATGAATAGAGAGGCAAAGCTTCACAGAAAGACATCGGAGACTGATATTGAAGCCGTACTTAATCTGGACGGCTCCGGGAAGGCTGATATATCAACGGGTATAGGTTTTTTTGATCATATGCTCGATGCCTTTACCCGCCATTCCTGCTTTGACCTTACCTTAAAGGCTGCAGGAGACCTTGATGTAGATACACACCACACAGTGGAAGACTGCGGCATAGTCCTTGGCTCTCTTATTAAAGAAGCCGTAGGAGATAAGACAGGCATCAGCCGCTATGGATTCTATATTCTTCCCATGGATGAGGTTTTGTCTTTGTGCGCGGTAGATCTTTGCGGAAGACCGTATTTTCAATACAACGCAAAGTTTGAAATCGAGAACATCGGGGATTTTGAGACAGATACTATCCGGGAGTTTTTCTATGCTGTATCATATTCGGCAGGGATGAATCTTCATCTTAAGATTATGGAGCCGGGAAACGCTCACCATATGGCGGAAGCTATGTTTAAATCCTTTGCCCGGGCTATGAAGGAAGCCGTAGCCTTTGACGAAAAGGTAAAGGGCATACCATCCACAAAGGGGACTATCTGAAATGTCAATGAAAAATCTTATAGTTACGATCTATATAAAGGACGGAAGGGCTTATCCTTCCCATCCTGCCCAGGGAGCAGAGCCTCTGGGGGATGTAACTGATTTTACGGAAAAATACAATAACAGCGGCGTGGATTATATCTATGCCTTTAATCTTGCTTCTGACGCAAAGGAGCATAAATATAATATTGCTCTTATAAAGGAAATCTGCCGTCTTTCGGAGATACCCGTTGCTGCGGCCGGCTATATGACGGAGTTTTCCGATATACAGGAATACCTCTACCAGGGCTGTATAGCTGTTATCCTAAATGGATCAAAGCAGGGTATGCCGGAGCTTATAAAGGATGCTTCCGCCCGTTTTGGCGCACACAAGATAATGGTTTCCCTGGAAAATGTGGATATTCTTTTTAAGCAAAAAGAGCTTATAGAAAAATATGTGGGCGCCCTTGTCATTATGAATGAGAAGATAGTATCTTCCGTTGAAACATTGGTCAAGGTTCCCATTGTACCTGTTATAGACGATTTAAGCGTAGAAAAGGTTGCCCAATATCTTGAGAGCGAATTCGTTACGGGCGTCGCAGGGACAAAGCAGACTACTGATGAGACGGATATAGTAGCCTTGAAAAAAGAGCTTATAAGTCGCCGTATCTCTATGAACCGCTTCGAGCCTCTCTATGATTTTTCGAGGCTTGTAACTGACGAGAGAGGGCTTATCCCCTGTATAGTCCAGGATTACCAGACAAATGATGTCCTTATGCTTGCGTATATGAATGAAGAATCCTTCCGCCAGACTCTTATAAGCGGCAAGATGACATATTGGTCCAGGAGCCGCAAGGAGCTTTGGGAAAAGGGAGCTACATCCGGTCATATACAGTATGTAAAATCCCTTACTACGGACTGCGATTGCGATACGATCCTCGCAAAGGTTTCCCAGATAGGTCCTGCCTGCCATACGGGAGCAAGGAGCTGCTTCTTTAACGAGATTATCCGCAAATACTATGTCGAAACAAATCCCCGTACCGTTTTTGAGGATGTGTTTGATATTATTAACGACAGAAAAGCAAACCCCAAAGAGGGCTCATATACAAATTATCTTTTAGATCACGACGACGACAAGCTTCTTGAAAAAATCAACAAAGACGTTATAGACATTATACTTACTGCCAAAAACGACAGAAGCGGCGATCTGAAATTCGAGATTTCGGATATTTTGTATCATATCATGGTGCTTATGGCAAAGTACGGCGTGACCTGGGAAGATGTAATAGGCGAGCTTATCCACAGAGAGTAAATCAAGGATGATCATAGGAAACAAAGAATTTAAGGACAGGGGTAAAACCTATATAATGGGTATCCTTAATGTAACGCCGGATTCATTTTCGGACGGCGGAAGATTTATGGATGCGGACAGCGCCCTTTTTCATGTAGATCAGATGATTAAGGACGGCTGCGATATTGTTGATATCGGCGCCGAGTCCACCCGCCCGGGTTTTGTGCCTGTTTCCGAGGTGGAGGAGCTGGAGCGTCTTATAGAGCCTTTGCGCGCTATAAAGGAACATTTTGATATTCCTGTTTCCGTGGATACATATAAGCCCGGAGTCGCAAAAACCGTTATTATAGAGGGTGCGGATATGATAAACGATATCCGGGGGCTTCGGTTTGAGGAAAGTATGGCAAAGGTTATTGCGGAAGGCGATGTGGCATATTGTGTTATGCACAACCGGCCCATGAGCGAGCCGTACAAAAACCTTATATTTGATGTAATAAATGATATTAAGGAAAACCTTGATATAGCAAAGCGCTATGGGATTTTGGATGAAAAGCTTATCATAGACCCGGGTATAGGCTTCGGAAAGTCTCATGAGCAGAATCTTGTTATGCTAAAGCATGTAGATGAGCTTTCCGGGTTTAACCGCCCCTTGATGATAGGAACATCACGCAAGTCCGTAATAGGAAAAACTCTTGACCTCCCCGTAGATCAAAGAGAAGAGGGGACTTGCGCGACTACGGCATATGCCGTGATGAAAGGCTGCTCTTTTGTGCGCGTCCATGATGTACGAGCAAACAAAAGGGTTATAGATATGACGGAGGCTATATTAAAATCCGATGAGTAAGACAGATGAGATTAGAATAGATTCTCTGGAAGTATTTGCCAGGCACGGAGTATTCCCGGAAGAAAACAGCCTGGGACAGAAATTCCTTGTAAACGCTGTGTTGTACAGGGATGTCAGAAATGCCGCAGCAAGGGATGATATACATTCGTCCGTTCATTACGGCGAGGTCTGCGAATTCATCACCCGTTATATGAAGGAAAATACCTTTAAGCTGCTGGAAACCGTAGCCTACAAAATGAGCAGGGAAATATTGCTCAAATTCCCTAAACTAAAGGCTGTAGACCTTGAGGTCGTAAAGCCCTGGGCGCCCATAGGGCTGCCGGTGGATTCGGTATCCGTATCTGTTTGCCAGTCCCGGAATATATGCATTATCTCCATAGGCTCAAATATGGGAGATAAGGAAAAATATTTAAATGATGCCGTAAAAGCACTTATGGATTCGCCCTTTACTGAGGTTCTTAAGACCTCCTCTTTCATGAAGACAAAGCCCTACGGGAATGAGGACCAGGATGATTTCCTAAACGGTATATTGGAAATCTCCACGGTTTTAAGACCGCATGAGCTGCTTGATTTTCTTCATGAGATCGAAAATAAAGCAGGAAGGGAGCGCAAAGAACACTGGGGACCCCGGACTCTTGATATGGATATTATATTTTTCGGAGATGAAGTAATATCGGATGAGGATCTTTGCATTCCCCATGTCGATATGGAAAACCGGCTCTTTGTACTTGAGCCTTTGTGCGAAATTGAGCCGTATTTTCGCCATCCCGTAACGGGTCTTACCGCAAAGCAGATGAAGGACAGGTTGACATAATGAAGCCAACAGTTTTATTTTTTGATATAGACGGAACAATCTGGGATCAGCACCAGGTCATTCCCGAAAGCACATATGAGGCCTTTTACAAGCTAAAGGAAAACGGACATCATGCATTTTTAAACAGCGGAAGGACAAGAGCCTTTATACAGGATGAGCATTTAAAGCCTCTTGCCATAGACGGCATTGTGGCAGGATGCGGCACCTATATTGAAATCGACCACGAAATAAAGAAAAACGAAGTGATGGCAGAGGAGCTTGTTTCGCAGACGGTGGCTCTTTTAAAGAAACGCCATATGCCCCAGGTTCTTGAAGGATGCGATTACCTTTATCTTGATGAAGAGGATTTTGAGGGAGATCCTTTCCTCGATATACTGAAAGATAATTACGGTGCCGAGCTTACGCCCATTAAGGGCTCTGAAGGAAACCGCCGTATAAACAAGCTTTCCGTTGACCTTGTGGATGAACGCATAGAAGAGACCCTGGGGAAGCTTGCGGAGAATTTTCATATCATACTTCATGGGGCGGAATTTATGGAGCTTGTCCCCATAGGGCATTCAAAGGCTACGGGGATGGAATTTGTGGCGGATTATTACGGCGTTGATATGAGAGATACCTTTGCTTTCGGAGACAGCAGAAACGATCTTGAGATGCTTGAAGCGGCAGGGTGCGGTGTTGTTATGGGCAACGGAACAAAGGAGGCCAAGGCAGCCGGAAACTATACCACGGACCATATCAAAGAAGACGGTATCTACAATGCGCTAAAGCATTTTGAGCTGATTTAGTTATATATGCACCGGGCAAATGCCAGTGTACCGGATTGGTGATTATGCGTAAGGCTGGTGCCACCAAGCGAGTTCCCGCAGGCTGCGAAGCAGCCGAGGACACTGTTTGAGCGACTGGCACTTGCCTTGACGCATAATAGTAAAATAGTAAATGCCCGGGTGCATAATAGTATGATGGCAAATGCCTTGACACATGATTTACGAGGGAGTTTATGATTGAATTAACAGCAAAAGAAGGCTTAATGCTGCGTATTTCCTTTGGCACAGCCGGTCTTGTATTTGCCGGTGTTCTTTTCTTGCTCGAAATCGTCCTTAGCCATGGCCAGGTACACAAAAACCGCACATTCAGAAGGGCACTTATTATAGTGATCCTGGGGGATATTATCAGCATATGCGATATTATTTTCAGGGTATATGCCGGTGTCATCTTTCCCCCGATTTCTTCTTGGCTTGCGCTTCTTCTTTTAATCGGCGTATTTACGGTAAATATGCTTCTTACGTATTATGTTTCCATTTACATGGAAAGCTTCTTTGAGGAGACTAAATTCGAAAAACGTATCTTCCACAGAATTAACAAGCTTATTATCCTTGCGGGAATTATTATTGCCTGCGGTGAATATATATACAGGCTTACGCTTATAAATAAAGGTCTTTCGGATGTAAGCGTAAATTCTCTCATCCACATTATAATAGCCTATATCATAGAGGTTTATTTTCTTGTATATTGTCTTGTGCTTTTCGTTAAATACGGCAGAGATTTAAACCGTCGTTCTTTTTTTACGGCTGTAGGCGGTTTTACTGTGGCTATTTCGGGTATAGTTCTTGAGTTCTTTAATCCAACCGGTATTCTTTTTAATTATTTCGGCTCTATACTTGGTATGCATATCTTTTATATCGGCGTTGAGATTCCGGATTACAAGAACCTTCGCCAAAGCATTATAGAGCTTGAAGAGGCGAAGGAGCGGGCGGACAAGGCAAACCGGGCAAAGTCCGACTTTCTGGCCAATATGTCCCACGAAATAAGGACTCCCATAAATGCCGTCCTTGGTATGAATGAGATGATCCTCCACAAATCAAAGGATGAGGATATTCTGGAATATTCCTCAAATGTAAAAAGCTCGGGCAGGATTCTCCTTTCATTGATAAATGATATCCTTGATTTTTCAAAGATAGAAGACGGCAAGATGGATATTGTACCTGCCCAATATGAAGTGACTTCTCTTATTAATGACCTGGTAAATACGGTTTCCGTCCGGGCAGATGAGAAAGGACTTGAGCTTGAGATTGATATTGATGAGACTATTCCCTCCGTGCTTTACGGAGACGATGTACGCATTCGCCAGGTTATTATGAATATTCTTTCAAATGCTGTTAAATATACGCCCAAGGGCAAGGTAATATTTAAGATGCAAAACAAAAGCTCTGATTATGGCGACTGTGTGCTTTTTGTAGCTGTGTCTGATACCGGCATCGGCATAAAGGAAGAGGATGTGCAAAGGCTTTTTGAATCCTTTGTCAGGCTTGACGAAAATAAAAACAGGAATATTGAAGGCACAGGGCTTGGTATGGCGATCGTCATGAATCTTCTTGGCATGATGGGTTCAAAGCTTGATGTCCGGAGTGTCTATGGCAAAGGCTCCACATTTTCCTTTGAGATCCGCCAAAAGATAATAGACGATACTCCCATCGGAGATTACGGGAATCGTTTTGAGGATTTTATTGACAGGGATATGAAGCAAAATATCAGGCAATATACAAGGGCTGATATTCTTGTGGTAGATGATAATGATATGAATCTTAAGGTCGCACGGAATCTTTTTGAGCTGTGCGGGGTAAAGACGGATATGGCTTCTTCGGGCAGAGAGGCGATTGAGATGATGCGAAATAAGACCTATGATATGGTCTTTCTGGATCATATGATGCCTGAAATGAACGGTATAGAGACTCTTGCCGAAATCAAAAGACAGAATCTTCTTTCGGAAAATACAGCCATGGTTGCGCTTACTGCAAACGCCGTGATGGGCGCCAGGGAAGAATATTTAGAAGCAGGCTTTGATGATTATCTTACAAAGCCTGTGGAATTAAATAAACTTCAGGATATGCTGTCTAAGTTTTGCCCGGAAGCAGCCGTTTCGGAAGGGGCGAATGATGATACATTTTTGCAAAATGATACGGGGGATTCATCAGGAAGCTTAGTTACAAAAAGAATGAAAGATCTGGGTTATGATATGGAATCTGCCCTTGACTTTTGTGCAGGGGATGAGGACTTTTATGCGGAGCTTCTGCATGATTATATAAATTCGTCATCCGAAAGAAAGCAGGAATTACAGGGATTTTTGAATAACGGTGATATGAAAGGCTTTGAGACGAGCATACATTCCTTAAAGAGCATATCAAAGATGCTGGGGGTATCTAATCTTTCAGAAAAGGCCTTTGATCTTGAGCAGGCATCGGGAAAAAATGACGAAAAATTTGTCAACGAAAACTATCCCGAATTTCGCAGGGAATATGACAGAGTTCTTTCGGATATTTCCGGTATCTTAAAGAACGGGTAAAATCAAGGGGGTTGAGATATGGCTGATTGGGTAATTGTAGTAGATGATGATTCTGCAAACTTAAAGATGGCGGGGCATATCCTTAGCCGGGAGGGATTTAAGGTGACGGCTTTAACCTCCGGGCAGCTTTTGATCGACTACATTAAAGAAAAGGGAAAGCCGGACCTTGTGCTTCTTGACATAAAGATGCCGGGGATGGATGGCTTTGATACATTGGCTAAGCTTAGGAAAGAGGCAGACAGGGAAGAAGAGATCCCCGTTATATTTTTGACAGCCGATGAAGGGGATGATACAGAGACAAAGGGTTTGGAAGCCGGAGCTGTTGATTTCGTTAAAAAGCCGTTTATGCCGAAGGTGCTTTCTCTTCGGGTGCGTCATACCATAGACCTAAATCACCTGCAGCATGACCTCGAAAGGGAAGTGGAAAAAAAGACTGAAGAAAACGAGCAGCTTTTCCTTCATGTGGTAAGCTCCCTTGCGGATGCCATAGACGCAAAGGATACCTATACAAACGGCCACTCCGGAAGAGTTGCGAAATATTCCAAAGAGATAGCAAGGCGCTATGGGTATTCGGGGAAGGACCTTGATGATATTTATATGATGGGGCTGCTTCATGATGTGGGAAAGATAGGGATTCCGGATGCCGTTATAAATAAACCGGCAAAGCTTACGGACGAAGAGTACGACATCATAAAAAATCATCCTGTCCTTGGTGCAAGGATCCTTGGAAATATAAAGGAAATGCCATCTCTTGCAAACGGCGCCAGATGGCATCACGAGCGTTATGACGGAAAGGGTTATCCCGACGGGCTTTCGGGAGAGGATATCCCAAAGGAATCCCGTATAATAGCTGTTGCTGATGCGTATGATGCCATGACATCAAACAGAAGCTACAGAAAGCCTCTTCCCCAGGGTGTGGTTCGGGAAGAGCTTGAAAAAGGAAAAGGGACGCAGTTTGATCCCGTTTTTGCCGATATTATGCTTTCTATGATTGACGAAGACACAGACTACCTTATGAGGGAGATGGGGGATAATCATGGATGAAAAGTCTAAAAACACATATTATTTTCAAGGTTCCCATCTGGTAGTCCTTTTCTGCTATACTCTTTTTTCTGTTATTCTTATCGGGGAGTCTCTCCTTCTGGGCTGGGAGAAGTGGGCACTTATACTTATTGCAATAGCAGTGAGTGCCTGCTGGATCATTCATATAAGGCAGATCCTTTCGATTGCGGCAAGGATATGGGTGTATGCTTCATTAATGATGGCTACTGCGTATTTTTACGGTATACATGCCACAAGCACCTATGATCTTGCTCTTATCATTTCCGTTATTATGATAATATTCGTATCCACCGGGATTCCGGGACTTATTACCCTGTGTCAGGTGACATATTATCTGACTTTGCCGTACGATCTTTTTCAGCTGTATAAAAGCGGCGAGACCATAGATTCTCTTTTTATAACGCGTACAATGCTCCATATAGCGGTGGTGACCGTTATGAGCTTCATAGTACGGGGCTTTATACGAAGATGGATAGGTGTTATTAACGAGTCCGACGAAGAAAAGGCGAAGCTTAAAGATGCGGCGGACAGACTTAATGATTTTCTTGCAAATATTTCCCATGAAATACGCACTCCAATAAATGCTGTAATGGGTTTAAGCAGTGTCTGCATAGAGAAGGTGGATGATAAAGAAGTAAAAGACGACCTTTCATTGATCTTTGAATCCGGGAAGAATGTCTCGGACCAGATAAGCGATATCCTTGATTATTCGGAGATAGACATGGAGTCTTTGACGGTTAACAACAGTGATTATATGATATCTTCCGTCCTTAACGATCTGGTTTCCCAAATATCCCCCAAAAGACTTGAAAACATTGAGCTTGTAATAGATGTGGAGCCTTCTATTCCTTATATTCTTAATTCAGACGAGGTGAAAATAAGAAGGATATTAAAGCATCTCATAGATAACGGGATTAAATACACACCTAAGGGTGGAGTATATGTTCGCATAACTTGTGAACCCCGCGATTACGGCATAAATCTTTTGATAGAGGTTACAGATACCGGAATCGGAATGAGCCCGCAGGAGGTGGAAAGATCCTACGAGAGATTTTATCAGGCAAATTCCGGAAGAGACAGGTCAAATAGCGGTCTGGGTCTTGGGCTTTCTATTGTAAACGGCTTTGTAAAGGCTCTTAACGGCTTTATGATTATAGAAAGCGCTGTGGGAGAAGGCACAACGGTCCGGGTAAGCCTTCCCCAAACCGTTACAGACAGCGCAGGCTGCATGAACGTAAATCCCGGAAAAACTCCGGAAATAGGCTCATATCTTCATTTTGAAAAATATGATAATCCTCTTGTCAGAGAGGCATATAATAAGATGACTATCAATATGACTCTCGGGCTTAAGCAGACCATGCAAAGAGCTGATAATCTGGAGGCATTTAAAAAGCTTGCGGGGCTTTCTCATTTTACCCATGTTATCTTGGGCAGGGAAGAATATGAAGAAGATCCTTCGTATTTTGATGAGCTTTCAAAAACCACACTTGTGGCCGTAGTTGCGGATGCTTCGTTTACGCCTTCTGAAGGCTCTGATGTACGGGTTATGAAAAAGCCGTTTTATTGCTTCCCTGTGGTTTCTTTCCTTAATGCGGACATTAATGATGAGGTCAAAGAAGAGGGGAGACTGTATTGCCCCGGAGCAAAAGCACTTGTGGTGGATGACGAACCCATGAATCATATGGTTGCAAAAAGCATACTTTCCGGCTATGAAATGGAGGTTGTTGCCGTATCCTCCGGCTTTGAGGCTGTTGAGTTTATACAAAGGGATATGGTTGACATAATATTTATGGATCATATGATGCCCGGAATGGACGGGGTGGAAACCGCAAAGAGGATAAGGGCAGAGCTCGGAAAACAAAAGAAAGAAGTGCCCATAGTGGCTCTTACCGCAAATGCTGTATCAAGCGCCAAGGAAATGTTTATAAGGGAGGGGTTTGACGGCTTTATCGCAAAGCCCATAGAAATCCCCGAGCTTGAAAGGGTATTAAAAAGGCTCTTGCCTAAATCCGTGATACAGATCGCCGGAAATAAGGATATTGCCGTAGAAGAGGCAAAGAAGGAAGCGCAAAAGCCGGAAGCATCAAAGGAAACAGAAGAATTGTTTGCTGAAACAGACCCGGAAAAAGAGACCGTAATTGATAAAGCTACAGGGCTTAATTATTGCCAGGGTGATGAAGAATTATATTATCAGATTCTTGAGGAATATGCCGGGGATTTTGAGGGGAGGATGTCAGATCTTTCTTCATATTTGGAAAACGGGGATTTTACAAATTATGAGATCATCATTCATTCCGTAAAAAGCACATCGAGGATGATAGGGGCAGGCGCTCTGGCAGATGAGGCGTACGAGCTTGAAAAGGCTGCGGGCGCAGGTGATGAAGAAAAAATCCTATCTCTTCATGACAAAACCATGAAGGATTATAAAAAAATCGCTAAAGAGGCTTGTGAAATCCTCGGAAAAAAGAATGATTTTGATACGGATTTTGAAAGTGACGGGATTTTTGAGTTTGACCCGCAAGGGGGTGAGTGATTAATGAGGGGACTTATTGATATTGTTTTAGATGATGACAGGAGCCTGCAGGAGCGAGCCATCGTTATTATGGCTGTGATTGCTCTTTCTGCTATGTTTATAATGGTTTTTGTGGGCATCGCCCTGGGTGAAAGCTTTTTTGATATAGCTACCCTGGCTGCAGGTTTTGTGGTTTTGACTGTTATGGCGTATTTTGCCATAAAGCATCACAAAACCCAGATTATCGCGCCCATTGCCGGGGTAATTATAATTTTTTTCGTTTTGCCTGTCACATTTGTTACAGGAGGAGGATTGCTTGGGGGATCACCTCTTTGGTTTGTATTTTGCGTGCTTTTTGTTTGTATGCTTGTAACAGGCGTTTTAAAATACATTCTTTTGTTTTTATCTTTTATAGTCGCGGGTTTTTGTTATTATTTTACCTATAAATATCCCGATCTTATGGTAGTGCATGATACAAAGTCTGCTTATGTGGATTCATTTATATCTCTTGTTCTTGTATGCTTTATGCTTACATTTATGATTACATTTGAGATATGGCTTCTAAACAGGCAAAGAAAGATTTCCGACGAAAAAGCAAAGGAAGTAGAGGCGTTAAACCGGGCGCAAAACAGCTTTTTTTCAAATATGAGTCATGAAATAAGGACTCCTGTAAACACCATAATAGGGCTTAATGAAGTTATCCTTAGGGAAAATGTTTCCGAAGAAATAAATGAAAATGCCCTGAATATACAGTCTGCCGGAAGGATGCTTCTTCATCTTATTAATGATATCCTTGATATGTCAAAATTTGAATCGGGGCAGATGGAGCTTAACGAGGCGTCTTATCATACAGGGGATATGCTCTCCGAGATCGTGGATATGTTCTGGATAAAGGCAAAGGAAAAGAATCTTTTGTTCTTTATCGATGTTTCACAGAATCTTCCTTCGCAGCTACGGGGTGATGAGGTTAGGATAAAGCAGATCCTCATAAATCTTATAAATAACGCCATAAAATATACGCAAAAGGGAGAGGTCAGACTTTCCGTTCAGTGTGAAAAGGACAAGAACGGCTTGCTTTATGTGATATATTCCGTAAGCGACACCGGGATGGGAATAAAAAACGAGAGCATTCCCCATCTTTTTGATGCCTTCAGGAGAGTGGATGAAGATGTGAATAAATATATAGAAGGCACGGGTCTTGGCCTTTCCATAGTAAAGCAGCTTACAGACCTTATGGGCGGGAAGATTTCGGTAAACAGCGTCTATACAAAGGGCTCAACCTTTGTGGTAGAGCTTCCCCAGGAGATTGTAGACGAAGAGCCTTTGGGAGATTTTGACCCTGAAAGGAAACACAGGTCCGGGCAGGAGTATGCCGTAAATGTGCCTTTTGAAGCGCCAAAGGCAAAGGTTCTTGTGGTAGATGATACGACGGCAAATCTTATGGTGGTTGAAAAGCTCCTTAAAAACACAAAGGTTTTGGTGGATACCGCATCTTCAGGCCAAAAAGCCCTTGAAATGACAATGAAGAAGGCGTATCACCTGATACTTATGGATCACAAAATGTCCGGTATGGACGGCATAGAGTGTATGCATGCAATAAAGGAACAGGCGGGAGGGCTAAGCCAAAAGTCTATGATCGTTGCCCTTACGGCTAATGCCGGCCCTGATGTGGAAGCCATGTATGAAAACGAAGGCTTTGACGGATATCTTACAAAGCCCGTTACGGGAGAAGCTCTGGAAAATACGGTATTAAGATTCCTGCCAAAGGATATAGTTAATGTCTACATGGATGCAAAGGAGCTTGAGAAGGAGAGCAAGGCATGGATAAACGCAAAGGGTGTTAAGAAAAGTACCCTTATTACCACAGAAAGTGTGGCAGATATTCCGGGAAGCCTTTTGCAAAAATATAATATTGATGTGCTTCCTCATCTTGTAAAAACTTCTTGCGGGCTTTTTAAGGACGGTGTGGAGATAGAAACTACCGGGCTTCTTTCGTACATGGAAAAGAAAGCTAATATCGTTGAGACAGCGGCGCCCTCTGTTGAGGATCATGTGGCTTTTTTTGCGCAAAAGCTGAAAGAGGCGGACAATATAATCCATGTGGCTATATCCCAAAAGGTGGCTAACAGCGGATATCCCGCAGCCCTTGCCGCAGCGTCAAACTTCGGAAATGTTTTTGCGGTGGATTCGGAGCACCTTTCCATGGGGCAGGGCTTTATGGCCATAGAAGCTGCCCGTTTGGCAAAGGAAGGAAGGAAACCTGATGAAATAATATTAAGGCTCGAAAATATGAAACGATATATTCACACCAGCTTTATTGTGGATTCTTTGGAGTTCCTCTCGAGGCAAAAACAGGTAAGCTCCAGAGTCGCCAGGCTTTTTGATGCTTTTATGGCGCATCCTGTCATAGTTCTGAAAAAGGGACATATGAAGATTTCCGGGATATATTTCGGCGGCAGGGAAAAATCCAGAAAAAAGTATATTTCATCCGTATTTAAGGGAAAAGGAACCATAGACACCCGTACGCTTTTTATTATTCATGTAGGACTTGATGTAAGAGAATTGGAAAAAATTAAGCTCATGGCATTAAAGCAGGTTCCTTTTAATGATGTTATTATCCAAAAGGCTTCCCCGGCTATAGCTGCAAACTGCGGTGCGGGGAGCTTTGGGCTGCTGTTCTTATCGAAAGCAGAGTAGGGAAAATCCGGCTTCATAAAATTTTCTTAAATATCCCCTTGACAAAGATATTCATTAGGAGTATCATATGCATTGTCGGTTAGCACTCGGGTTTTATGAGTGCTAACAAATACCAAAAGCTATCTATAATATTTATTATTAAGGAGGATAAACAAATGAAGTTAAAACCTTTGGCAGACAGAGTAGTAATTAAGCCCCTGGAGGCAGAGGAAACCACGGCATCGGGAATCGTTATTCCCGGCAAGGAAAAGGAAAAGCCCCAGCAGGCGGAAGTCCTTGAGGTAGGTCCCGGCGGCATGGTAGACGGCAAAGAAGTAAAGATGGAAGTAAAGAAGGGTGACAAGATTATCTATTCCAAATATGCCGGCACCGAAATAGAAGCTGACAGGGATGAGAAATATATTATCGTTAGACAAAGCGATATACTCGCTATTATCGAAGGCTAATACAGATATTTAAGGAGGAAATACAAAAATGGCAAAGGATATTAAATACGGAGCAGAAGCCAGAGCAGCCCTTGGCGCCGGCGTTGATAAGCTTGCAAATACAGTACGGGTAACCATAGGACCCAAAGGAAGAAACGTGGTTCTTGATAAGTCCTTCGGTGCGCCCCTTATTACAAACGACGGCGTGACCATAGCAAAGGAAATCGAGCTTGAGGACGGTTTCGAAAATATGGGCGCACAGCTTGTAAAGGAAGTCGCTACAAAGACAAATGACGTAGCAGGCGACGGTACCACGACGGCTACGGTTCTTGCACAGGCTATGATAAATGAAGGCATGAAGAACCTCGAAGCAGGCGCAAACCCCATCATTCTTCGCAAGGGTATGAGGAAGGCTACCGCAGCAGCTATTGAATCCATAAAGAAAATGAGCTCTGCAGTATCCGGTAAGGATCAGATCGCAAAGGTTGCATCTATCTCTGCAGGTGACGAGGAGATGGGACAGCTTGTTGCAGACGCTATGGACAAGGTTTCAAACGACGGCGTTATTACCATAGAAGAGTCAAAGACCATGCAGACCGAGCTTGATGTGGTAGAAGGTATGGAGTTTGACAGGGGATATATTTCCGCTTACATGGCTACTGACATGGACAAGATGGAAGCAAACATGGAAGAGCCCCTTATCCTTATTACAGACAAGAAGATTTCCAATGTACAGGAGATTCTTCCCCTTCTTGAGAATATCGTAAAGGCGGGCAAGCAGCTCCTTATAATCGCTGAGGATGTAGAGGGCGAGGCTCTTACTACTCTTATCGTTAATAAGCTTCGCGGCACATTTAACGTGGTAGCCGTAAAGGCTCCGGGATACGGCGACAGGAGAAAGGAAATGCTCCAGGATATCGCTATCCTTACCGGCGGTCAGGTTATTTCAGAGGAAGTAGGCCTCAAGCTTGAGGATGCCACCATGGAAATGCTCGGTACCGCAAAGTCTGTTAAGGTAAAGAAGGAAAATACTGTTATCGTAGACGGCGCAGGTCAGAAGATGAATATCGATGCCCGCATCGCCCAGATAAAGGGTCAGATAGAAGAGACTACATCTGATTTCGACAAAGAAAAGCTTCAGGAGCGTCTCGCAAAGCTCTCAGGTGGCGTAGCTGTTATCCGGGTTGGTGCAGCCACCGAGACAGAGATGAAGGAAGCAAAGCTTCATATGGAGGATGCGCTTAACGCTACACGCGCTGCTGTAGAAGAAGGCGTTATCGCCGGCGGCGGCTCTTCATATATCCACGCTACAAAGGATGTACAGGCTCTTGCAGACACCCTTGAAGGCGATGAGAAGACAGGCGCAAACGTTATCCTTAAGGCTCTCGAGGCTCCTTTGTTCTACATCGCACAGAACGCAGGTCTTGAAGGCGCAGTTATCGTAAACAAAGTCAAGGAGTCCAAGCAGGGACAGGGCTTTGATGCGTATAACGAAGAGTATACCGACATGGTTAAGGCAGGAATCCTTGATCCTGTAAAGGTTACAAGAAGCGCTCTTGAGAATGCATCAAGCATTGCTGCTACCGTCCTTACAACAGAGTCTGTAGTATCCACCATAAAGGAAGATACTCCCGCTATGCCCGCAGGCGGCGCAGGAATGGGATACTAAAACAGATTGTGTAGTAAATACAAAAAAAGGTCGTTTGTTTTGTAAAAAAAGACCTTTACTCTCTTACAATGTTATTTTATAATGCTTTGGCAGGTCATTTTTTGACCTGCCATAATTATACAATCGGGTGTTATTTTTTTGACAAACCCTGTGTTTGACGGAGTATTTTTATATGTATATGATTAAAAAACTGGCGGAATCAATAAGAGAATACAGGATTCCTTCTATTCTGGCGCCTGTATTTGTAATAGGCGAGACTGCGATAGAGGTGTTGATTCCGTATCTTATGAAGCTTATGATAGATAACGGATTTTCACAAGAGGATCTTGGGTATGTCCTTAAAATCGGCGGATTTATGATGGTTGCAGCTCTTGTGGGACTTGTCTGCGGAGCGTTAAGCGGTCGGTATGCCGCTATTGCAAGCGCCGGTCTTGCAAAGAATCTCCGCCAGGATATGTATTATCATATTCAGGATTTTTCCTTCGAAAATATCGATCATTTCTCCGGCGCATCACTTGTTACACGTCTTACTACTGATATTACCAATGTTCAGAATGCGTATCAGATGATTATCCGTATGCTTATTCGCGCACCTATTATGATGATATTTTCCGTTTTTATGGCTTTCTTTATAAATGCCCGTCTTTCCTGGGTATTTATTGCGGCTATTCCCGTGCTGGGCTTTACCCTGTTTTTCCTTATGAGACATGCCCATGTATTTTTCATTGCTTTGTTTAAGGTTTATGACAGGCTTAATACAGTAGTTCTGGAAAACCTTATCGGCATCCGTACCGTAAAGGCATATGTACGCGAGGAAGAAGAGACAAAGAAATTTAAAGAAGCATCAGACGGGATTCTGTTTAATTCCGTAAGCGCAGAAAAGCTTCTTGTATTTACGAACCCCATAATGTTCTTTATGGTATATCTTTGCACCATAGTTGTGGCATGGCTCGGAGCAAATATGATAGTATCTGAGACTATGACCACCGGCGATATGCTTTCGCTTATTACATATTCGGTGCAGATACTTACAAGCCTTATGATAGTTTCCATGGTTATCATACAGTGCGTTATGGCAAAGGCATCCGGAGACCGTATTGTAGAAGTGCTTGATGAAGAAAGCTCTCTTAAAAACTGCGAAAATCCTGTAATGAAAGTTCCTGACGGCTCCATAGAATTTGACCATGTAAATTTCGGTTATAGCTCAAAGAAGAGTAAATATATATTAAAGGATGTAAATCTGAAGATACCTTCGGGCTCTGTAGTCGGTGTTATCGGCGGTACCGGAAGCTCCAAGACATCCCTTATTTCTCTTATACCCAGACTCTATGATGTAAAGGAAGGCGCCGTAAAGATAGGCGGCAGGGATGTCAGAGAATATGATATCGAGACCTTGCGGGATAATGTGGCTATGGTGCTGCAGAAAAATGAGCTGTTTTCCGGTACTATAGAAAGCAACCTTAAATGGGGCAATCCTGACGCTACAAGGGAAGACCTTGACAGAGTATGTAAGATAGCCCAGGCAAAGGAATTTATAGATAATCTTGAGGATGGATACAACACCCGTATAGAGCAGGGTGGTCGGAATGTATCCGGCGGTCAGAAGCAGCGTCTTTGCATAGCCAGGGCTCTTCTTAAGGAGCCGAAGATTCTTATACTTGATGATTCGACCAGCGCCGTTGATATGGCGACGGATGCAAAGATTCGCAAGGGCTTTAGGGAATATATTCCCGATGTTACGAAGATTATCGTAGCTCAGCGTATAGCTTCCGTTATGGATGCGGATATTATCATCGTCCTTAACGAGGGTGAGGTTATGGATGTAGGAACACATGATGAGCTCTTTGCAAACAGTCCCATTTACCGGGAAGTATATGAATCCCAGATGAAGGGAGGTGGAATGGATGAGTGAGATACAGGACGCAAAAGATGAATTCGCCAGACAGCAGCGAATGGAAGAACAGAACCGTACCCATGGTCCGGGACCGAAATTCTACAGCGGTGAAAAGCCGGATTTTGGTAAGACAACAGCCCGGCTTATGAGCTATGTTAAAAGCGGCGGATATATACCCCATATCATAATCGTGACTATCTGCCTTGTTGTGGCATCTTTGGGCTCTGTGGCAGGCACTTATCTGCTCCGCTACCTCATAGATGACTTTATCACGCCTTTTATAGGCAAAGGCGGAGTAACGCTTTTAGCATTTATCAGAATAATAGGTCTTATGATAATTGCGTATCTGTGTAATATCGTAGGTACCTATATTTACAACAGACTTATGGTGAATGTTTCCCAGGGCGTTATGAAAAAGATCCGGGATGATATGTTTGAGCATATGGAGAGTCTGTCTATAGGTTATTTTGACTCAAATTCCAAGGGAAACCTTATGAGCCGCTATACAAACGATACGGATACTCTTCGTATGTTCCTCTCCCAGGGCATGACCCAGATTGTATCTGCCATGATTACAGTTGTGTCGGTATTTGTATCAATGTTTACCCTTAGCGTTTCTCTTACGCTGTTGGTGATTGTGCTGCTTGTGATTATGTTGCTTGTTTCAAAGCTTATCGTATCAAAGAGCGCAATTTATTTCGGCAAACAGCAGAAGTCCCTGGGCGATGTAAACGGCTATGTAGAAGAGATGATAACGGGGCAGAAGGTCGTTAAGGTATTTACCCATGAGGAGACCAGCAAGCGAGACTTTAAGGTTATAAATGATGAGCTTTTTGAGAATGCTTCAAAGGCAAATATTCTCGTAAATATTCTCATGCCTATCATGGCACAGATGGGAAATCTTATTTACCTTGTTATAGCTATAGTCGGCGCAACACTTGCCATAACGGGCGCTGCCCCCATTACCCTTGGTATATTGGCGTCTTTCCTTACATTTACAAAGAACCTTATTATGCCTATAACGATGCTCTCACAGCAGATGAACTCTGTTGTTATGGCTCTTGCAGGCGCCCAGCGCATATTTAATCTTCTGGATGAAGAGCCTGAGACGGATGAAGGTACAGTTACGCTGGTTAACGCTGTGATTAAAGAGGATGGTACCGTTGCCGAAGCCGACAAGAGGACAGAGCACTGGGCCTGGAAAAAGGTTGATGAAGCCGGAAATGTCAGCTATACGCCTCTTGCGGGAGATGTAATGCTTAATAACGTTGATTTTGGTTATGTGAAAGATAAGCTCGTCCTTAAGGATATGAATCTTTTTGCAAAGCCCGGCCAGAAGATAGCTTTCGTGGGTCATACGGGAGCCGGCAAGACTACGATTACAAACCTTATAAACCGTTTTTATGATGTAAATAAGGGCGAGATCATTTACGACGGAATTAATGTAAATGATATCAAAAAAACAGACCTTCGCCATTCCCTCGGCATAGTCCTTCAGGATACTCACCTATTCACCGGGACTATCATGGAAAATATCCGCTACGGGCGTCTTGATGCCACGGATGAAGAATGTATCGAGGCGGCAAAGCTTGCAAATGCTCATTATTTCATTGAAAATTTCCCTGACGGATATGATACTGTCATAGATAATGACGGCGGAAATCTCTCCCAGGGACAGTGCCAGCTTCTTGCCATAGCAAGGGCTGCCGTAGCAGATCCTCCCGTACTCATCCTTGATGAAGCGACAAGCTCCATTGATACCCGTACGGAGAAGGTAATATCCGAGGGTATGGACAGGCTTATGGAGGGAAGGACTGTTTTTGTCATTGCCCACAGGCTTTCTACCGTGCAGAATGCAGATGCCATCATGGTGCTTGACCAGGGCAGGATCATAGAACGGGGCGACCATGACGAGCTTATGGCGCAAAAGGGCGTATATTACAATCTCTATACCGGAGCCCAGGAGCTGGCATAGTATTTATCCTGTCCGCTCTTTAAATTATCGTGGACATTTTCTGCCTTTTATGTTAACATACTTATACTGCGACTCCTTTTAGTCCGACAGGGGAATAAAGTATGAATATTGACAGAATGTCAGATGTGTCTTTGGACAGTCTTAACAAGATAAATGTAAGCTCCTCCGGCTATGATTCCATGACCGGTCTTTTGCATATGTCGCTGTTTATTGAAGAAGCCGAAAAGCTTATTTCTGAAAACAGCGGCAAAAGATATGATGTTCTTTATTTTGATATCGAAGATTTTAAGACTTTCAATCTGAATTATTCTTATGCCGGAGGAAATCGGCTCCTTAAAGATACTGCGGAATATATAAAAAGATATTTTGAAGGGGCTTTGATTTCAAGGCTTGCGGACGATCATTTTGCGGCGCTTTGCGAGCGTAGTGACAGCCTTATTCAAAAGGTTACGGATTTCCATGAAAGATTAAATAATTATTCTTCGGGAAGCAGAGTGGAGATCAAGGTGGGAATATGCCGCCTCGAAAAAAATCTTTTTATGACCGCTATGGATAATGCCCGTTATGCCTGCGGCCAGATAAAAGGTAATTACAGCGCATTTTATTATATATTTGATGACAGACTTTTACAGCAGATTGAAGATCAAAGATATATTCTTTCGCATATAGATGAGGCTCTAGAAAACGATTACGTACAGGTCTATTACCAGCCCATCGTCAGGGCATCTACGGAAAAGCTGTGCGTATGGGAGGCTCTGGCAAGGTGGATAGACCCTGTAAAGGGGATGATCACTCCTGATAAATTCATTAATATCCTTGAAGATTATCAGCTTATACATAAGCTTGACTCACATATAGTCCGCTCTGTTGCAAGCCATTACAAAGGCTCTGTTGACAGGTGGGGAGATACTGCCAATGTATCTATGAACTTTTCGCGTCTGGATTTTCATCTGTGTAATCTTTTTGAAGTCGTAGACGATGCTGCTAGAGAATTTGGCGTACCCCGGGAAAACCTGAAGATTGAAGTTACAGAGAGCGCTTTTATGAGTGATATAGATTTTGTCTACAACCAGTTGGACAAATTCAGAAGCGCAGGGTACGATCTTTGGCTTGATGATTTCGGCAGCGGCTATTCCTCAATTAATGTCATTAAGGATTTTGATTTTGACCTTATGAAGCTTGATATGACATTCCTTGATGAAATTGAGACAAGCGAAAGAGCCCGTCAGATGCTTATTTCTACTATCCGTATGGCAAAAGAACTGAACATACAGACTGTTTGCGAGGGAGTAGAGACAAAGGAGCAGGCGGAGCTTTTGCGCAGCTACGGCTGCGAAATGCTTCAGGGCTATTATTACGGAAAGCCTCTTCCGGTTGCGGAATGCGAGCGTGTATTTTTCAGCAAGGGAAATCAGAAAGAAGAGAGGTCTTTGTACAAATATTACGGTACTTTGGGAAAGGTCAATCTTCTCAATACATTTCCTTTAAGACGTGTTCACCAAAAATCGTTAAGAGAAGAACTTAAAAGCTATCCTCCCAGAGCCGTATTTGAATATTGTGACGGGCGGGTTGGTATTATCCAGTCATCCGAAACATTCCTTAATTCCATTGCAAAGCTGGGGTTCTATTCGCTTTCGGATCTCGAAAACGCAATGAACAACAAAAAGCTCAAATCCATGAACAGCCTTGAATCACTGAAGGAAAAGGCATACAGATCAAGGACTTTGGAAGAAATTGATTTTATTGTTGACGGATGCTATTGCATGGTAAGCTGCGAATATATCACGCAGGCAAAAGATGCGCAAAGGGAAGCTTATCTTGTTACGTTTAATGTTTATAACGATATCATAAATACCGGTGATTTTGCTCCGAAAACAGACGGTTTGGAAGCCATAGCTTCTTTCTACAAGATTATTGTCTTTTTGAGTGACAGCGGTGATGCTATTAAGATTATACACAAGTCATCGAATGCTTTTGATGATGCGTACGTAAAAGGCTCTGTATTAAAAACCATAAATAATTTTGCCAGGTTAAATGTGAATTTTGACCAAAGGAGTGAATTTATAACCTTTATGGACAACCTCACTCTTCCTGCACGCCTTAAAGCCTCGGGATCAAATTCTATATCCGGAAGATTTATGATGAAAGATGATAAAGGGGAATTCAGCCCTCATATTATAAATCTTGCTCCGGCGACAGTTCATGGTCAAAACGGTATTATTGTCGGTATATTCATGCAGGATTCTGTCCTGGGAGAATATCTTGAGCAAAAAGACGATAAATATTTCGGTGTTCCCGAAATCCTTAAAATTGATAATGAAGAATATTTGACAAATATTGTAAATTGCCTTCCCGGAGCCCTTTACTGGAAAGACAAAGAAATGCGTTTTGCCGGCGCCAATCAGGCTTTTATGGATTTCTTCGGCTTTGTAAGTCCTGATGAATTTATGGGAAAGACTGATGATGATATTCAGTGGAAGCCTTATGTTCATGTGGACAGAGAGCTTGAAAGAGATATTCTTGACAAAGGGATTTTTGTTACGGATTTTTCTGAAACCTGTGTTTTTGACGGCGTACCCCATGAGGTGCTTATAACTAAAAAACCATTTTATGTAAACGGAAAAATAGAAGGATTTATTGGCTGCTTTTTTGATAATACATTGCGGCTTCAGAAGTCAAAAGATTTCGTTAATAAATACATTTTTGACAGCCAGACCGGTGTTGTAAGTAATGACAGCTATATTTATGCGCTTTCCCGTTATGAGGAAAAATATAAGGAAAAAGGAATTGATTTTGCCTTAATATATGTGGATTTTGTAAACTACATCGAGTATAAAGAAAAATTCGGAGAGGAATTCAGCTCTGAAATGTTGATGGCCTTTGTAGGACTTTTGCGTAAACATGCAGGAGACTACGGTGTCATAGTGCGAAACGGAGAAAAGACATTTGCGGTGGTTCTGGATGTAGAAAATATATCGGGAGCCGAGATTTTTATGGAAGGCGTGAAGATTGATTCGGCAGCCTGCACCAGCATAGACGGAGTTGAATGCAGATATGAACTTGCCTTTGGATATTCATTGTATTCTTCCCGGGGGAATCTGAAGCGGCTTACTGACAGCGCAAAAAAACAGATGCGGACTCAAAGACATTCGATGCTGGAAAAGGGCTCCTGAAATAAAGAGCCTTTTTCTATGAGGTTTTAAATATGATAAACGGAAAAGAAGATAAAATCACAATATCCGAATCGGATATAAAAATACTGGACAAAGATGGGATTAATTGGAGACCCTTTGGCTTTGTTTCTGTGCTTATATTGGTTTTGTGTCTGTGCGGCTGTGTTTTTTCTATTATCCGGCAGGGATATTTTAACAATTCGGATTTTGAAGCAGGTTTTTTCAATGACAGCTGGAAGGTATATTTAAACGGTGAGGAAATAGGTGAAGGAGCCCTTGATTCCGTGGGAATCCCCCGGCTCCTTGAAAAAGGCGATGTTATAACTATGGAAAATCATCTGCCTGACGGCGTAGATGCTTCAAATTTTATTTGCATAACCACATATCTGAGCTCTGTTAAAGTGACCGTTGACGATATGGAAGTATATAATTACGGAAGTGAGCTTATAGAAGGCGGTTATATGGCAGGCTCCGGAGTTCATTACATATCAATGCCGCCTAATGATATGGATTCTGATATACAGATTATAATTACAGCGTCAGAAGATGATGCCTTTACCAGTATTCCCGAGGTAAAGCTTATTAAAGCCATGTTTGCCACATCCGCCATAGGTAATGTGAATGTCCCTGCGCTTTTTATGGGGAATTTCCTGGTCGTTTTCGGCGGTCTTATCTTTATATTCGGCATAGCCATGACCTTTATGGACAAGAGCGTAAATGTATTTGTGGAACTTTCTTTTGTCTCCTTTTTCGGGGGGTTTTGGATACTTTGTACAACCCACGCCATCCAGCTTGCTTTTCAGGATAAATATTTTACAACGGTATGTGAATATCTGTCCCTTTATTTTCTTTCCGTTCCGGTGATTTTAATGCTTATGCGAAACAGGCGAAGCGACAGGGGATGGCGAAGGAAGGTCTTTGTAATTGCCCTTACTGTATTTGGTGCCTTTGATATACTGGCTGTACTTTTGCATTTTTCGAATGTCGCTCATTTGCCTGCTGTATTAAAGCTTTATCATGTGCTTGTACTTATAAGCGTTGTTCCTCTTATTGCGGCTTCATGGGCGCCTCTTAAAGGTGCAAAGATTACCCAATACATAGACACATTGTCTTTGATATCGCTGATTGCCGTAGGTTTCCTTGAGTGTGTTAATTTTATCTTTCAAAAATACGTCTTTGAAACAGAATCCTACTGGAGCGCCAGTATTTTGCCCTACGGAATATTTTGCTTTGTATCTCTTTCCATTATAAGCTTTACAGTGGATGCTTACGAGGGAATTCGGGGTATGGCCGAAAGAAAATTGTACCAAAAGATGGCTTACCACGATGAGATGACGGGGCTTTATAACAGAGCATACAGCGTGGAATATCTTGAAAGCCTTAACCGGGAAGAAGCCCGTATTGTGGCTCTTGCGGTGGATCTTAATGATTTAAAGATTACAAACGATACCAAGGGGCATATAGTAGGAGACGACCTTATAACATCTTTTGCGGGGATTTTAAAAGACACCTTCGGAAGCATTGCGAAGGTCATGCGAATGGGGGGCGATGAATTTCTTGTAGTAGGAGATATCGAGCATAAGCACGATGTGGAAGCCGGCGCCGAATCCCTTATACAAAAGGAAAAGGAAGCTTCTGAAAACAAAGATTATGATATGAGCGCAGCTTTCGGCATGGCTTCTTCTGATGAAGCGGGGCTAAATGACATTTATGATGTATGCCGTGCCGCAGACGACAAAATGTACGCCCAAAAGACCAAAATGAAAGTAGCAAGACGCCTTGAAAAAGACAAGGCCTACTCGGACGATAACGATGGATGACAAGGAATTAATAATCGAAAATCTAAATGAGCTGCTTGAGGAAAAGAAATTTAAAGTAATGGCTCTTGAATTGCAACAGCTTAATGAATTTGATATAGCCATGTACCTGGATTCCCTTGAACCGGAGCAGGTACTGGTTTTATTTCATATGCTTCCAAAAGACCTGTCCGCAGATGTGTTTTCCGAAATGGAGATAGACACCCAGAGTCGGATTGTTGAGGCGGTGTCTGCTTCCGAGCTTAATGAAATCGTGGAAAACCTGGCTATGGACGATGCCGTGGACATGATAGAAGAGCTTCCCGCAAATCTTGTAAAGAAAGTACTCCGGGCTGCAAAAGAAGATACCAGGAAGGTTATAAACCAATATCTTATGTATCCCGAAAACTCCGCCGGCACCATTATGACGGCAGAGTATGTGGCTCTTAAAAAATGGATGAACGCCCGCCAGGCTCTGCAATATGTTAGGGAACACGGAGTCGATTCTGAGACTATATATACCTGCTATGTTACAAGCTATACCCGTGAGCTTGAGGGTGTTGTGACGTTAAAGGATCTTGTTATGGCGGATCCCGAAACAGAGCTTTCCGATATTCTCGATGATAATGTTATAAGCGCATATACCACGGAAGACCAGGAGGACGTAGCCCAGATATTCAATAAATACGACCTTTTGGCGCTGCCTGTTGTAGACCTTGAAAACAGGGTGGTAGGTATCATTACCGTAGATGATATGGTAGATGTTATGGAGCAGGAGGCTACGGAGGATATCGAGAAGATGGCAGCTCTTAATCCTTCGGAAAAGCCGTATCTTTCCACCAGTGTATTTGAGCTTGCCAAAAACAGGATATTCTGGCTGCTTTTTCTTATGATAAGCTCCATGCTTACGGGACATCTTCTTACTACATATGAAGACGCATTTACCGTTGTGCCTCTTCTTGTAACATTTATACCCATGATGACGGGTACCGGCGGAAATGCGGGAAGCCAGTCCGCAACACTTATTATCCGCGGTATGACGGTGGGAGATATAAAGACGGCAGACTTTCTTAAGGTGTGGTGGAAGGAAATCCGGGTAGCCTGCCTTTGCGGCGTTGTTCTTGCGGGAGTCAATTTCCTTCGCCTTACTTTGCAATATCCCGGAAATACCATGGTTTGCCTTACTGTGGTTTTAAGTATGTTTGGCACCATTATAATAGCAAAATCCATAGGCTGCCTTTTGCCCATAGGAGCAAAGCTTATACATGTAGATCCTGCCATAATGGCAGCTCCTCTTATATCAACCATTGTGGATGCCTGCAGTCTTATGCTTTATTTCCAGGTCGCATGCGCCATAATCGGGCTGTGACGGTTTGACTTTGCTTTATGCGCTTTTGCAATCTGAAAATCCGGGCATAAAAAAAGGACTGCCCGGCTATGACACCGGACAATCCTAAATGAAGGGAATATAAGATTAAGGGCTTATATCAAAAATCGATATAGCGCTGTTCTTCCTTATCATTTACTACATAATAAGCTCTGCGCTCGGAAAGATTAAGATAGGTGCGAAGAGATTTTATTGCACCGATTCTGTGACCTTCATCCTTATAGGTCTGCTTTATTCTTTCCACTAACGCTTCGGTATTTATCTGATCGCCGTTTACTTCGATAAAAGTCTCCTGAATCATAGCAACGGGCTTTTTCTTTGAGGTCTTTTTGCGAGTGGATTTTGCGGCAGATTTAACTGCGCTTACGGCTTTTTTGGCTGTTGATTTTGTATTACTTGTGCTCATATTATCCTCCTGTATTATTGATTGAATTAATAGATAAATATCAACGCATTTATGAGTATACACCTGTTTTGATTTATTGTAAAGTTATGTTTAAATTTTTTTTATTATATTTTAATTTTTTGAAGGGATTTATCTTAAATTATGACATCAAAACCGAAAGTAAGCGTTATTATTCCCGTATATAATGCATCAGAATATCTTGATAAAACTATTGATAATATTATTAATCAAACACTTAATGATATAGAAATAATTTTTATAGATGATGCATCGGAAGATAACAGCCCGGATAAGCTTAAAGCTTATAAAGAAAAATATCCGGATAAGATTGTTTTAATAGAATCAAAAAAAAACCGGGGTGCGGGAGGCGCAAGAAACCTTGGGCTTGATGCCGCATCGGGGGAATATATTGCTTTTTATGATGCGGATGATATTATAAAGCCGGATATATATGAAAAGCTTTATACAAAAGCCGTATCCGGAAATTATGATATGGTGGATACGGGATTTTATTACGAAAAGACGAAGGTATCTGCGTGTTATACTACAGACAATCTGACGGGGGACCTTGATGATAATAAACGCTCCGGTTTAATAGCAAAGGGCGGGTATCTTTGGACAAAGCTTATACGAAAAAGCTGTATCTACGGTGAAAATAAAGTCCGTTTCAGGGAAGGAGTTATACTTGAAGATGCGGATTTTTTGTTTTATCTTTATGCAACGATATCCCGTATGGGCGTTTTGAAAGAGACGCTTTATACATATTGTGACAGAGCATCTTCCGCATCAAAGCTTAAAGATCCTTATAAATATGCCGAAAACGTCCAAAAATCCATGACAGCAATTTATGACAGGGTTAAAGATCTGCCGGATTATAAAGGAATACAACCGGCTGTCGAATATTCTGTTATTCAGCTTTATAAATACGGGATTTTCTCCTGCATATCCTCTATGTGGGAAGGGGAATCCGATGAAAGCGTTATTAAACGCATAAAGGAATTTAAAGAAATAAAGGATAAATTAATTAAAATCCCGTATAAAGCAAATAAATATGTTATGATAAATATTAACGATAATGATCTTGGCGTAATAGAAAGCTGCGACAAAGATATAACAGAATTGATTGAAGCAAACAGATAAGGATTTTTATGGATAACAAAAACAATAAAACAGAAAACAAAAAAGCAGGATTTAACTGGTATCCCGGACATATGACAAAGGCTAAACGAAGGATGCAGGAAGATATAAAACTGGTTGACATAATACTTGATATAAGGGATGCCAGAGCGCCTCTTTCAAGCACGAATCCCGATCTAAAGCAAATGTGCAACAACAAAGAACGGGTTATTTTGCTTAATAAATCAGACCTTTCGGATAAGAAGGTAAATGATGCCTGGATAGAATATTATGCCTCTAAAGGTATAAAGGTAATCTGCATAGACGCCAGGAAGAAAAATTATTTAAAGGATATAAGGAAGCTTATAGACGAGCGCTCCGCCGAAAAAAGGGAGCGGGATCTTAAGCGGGGCATTAAAAACCGCCAGATAAAGGTTATGGCGGCGGGCATACCGAATGTCGGAAAGTCTACCATCATAAACACCTTTGCAGGATCAAAGCGGGCAAAGACCGGGGATAAGCCGGGAGTAACCAGAGGGAACCAATGGATAAGCCTTGGCAAGGACATCCTGCTTCTTGATACTCCGGGAATATTATGGCCCAAATTTGATAACGAAAAGACTGCCATGAATCTTTGCCTTATATCTTCCATAAGGGATGAAATCGCAGATCCTGAGGATATATTCAGGTTCTTTTATGAGGAGCTGTCAGAATCTTATCCTGACGCCTTAAAGGATAGATACGGCACCATACTTACTTCAAGCTGGGATGAAGTGCTTAGGGACATTGCGATATTGCGTAATTGCATTAAATCAAAGGGAGAGCCTGATACCCTGCGGGCGGCAATGCTTGTAATAGATGATTTTCGCTCGGGAGCGTTGGGAAATATATCATTGGAGAGGCCTAAATAGATTATGACTGAAAAACAATTGGAAAAAGAAAGAAAAAAGCAGGAAAAGCTAAAGGCGGAAAGACAGCGCCTTTATATAATGACCGAGTATGAACGAAAATACCCGGAATATTCTTTTATATGCGGTATCGATGAAGCGGGAAGGGGACCTTTGGCAGGGCCCGTGTGCGCAGGAGCGGTAATACTTCCGAAGGATTGCGAGATATTGTATTTAAATGACTCAAAGAAGCTCTCAGAAAAAAGAAGAGATGCCCTTTATGATGAGATAAAAGAAAAGGCCATAGCCTGGGCTGTTGGCTTTGTAGACGAAAAACGCATTGATGAAATCAACATCCTTCAGGCGACCTACGAGGCTATGCGGGAAGCTATAAATAATTTGTCCCAAAAGCCCGATATATTATTAAATGACGCCCTTATTATTCCTGAGGTTAATATTCCCCAGGAAGAAATAATAAAAGGGGATGCAAAAAGCGTTTCCATAGCCGCAGCAAGCATTATGGCAAAGGTTACCCGTGACAGGCTTATGGCTCAATATGACGAAAAATATCCTCAATACGGCTTTGCAAAGCACAAAGGATATGGCACAAAGCAGCATATAGAGGCTATAAAACAATTTGGTCCTTGTCCGATCCACAGAATGACTTTTATAGGGAAATTTATTTAATGCAGATAGGAAATATTTTTTCACAAATTCAAAATGCCATCTCAAATGATAATACCGCCGTTTCTTCTCCTGCGTCAAACGTAAGGACGGGGACTGCGGATACTTCAATGCTCTCTCGGGGGACGGTTTTTGAAGGAACCGTAACGAAGGATGCAAACGGCCAGCTGTCTATAAGCTTATCCAACGGACAGACCCTGAACGCTTCTCTCGATGCGGGGGTATCGGTCAAAGTAGGAGAGCCTCTTTTCTTTCAGGTGCTTGGGCAAAATGAGTCAAACCAGACACAGATACGTCTTTATCAGGGGCAGGTTACAAATAACGCTACCATATCAAATGCTTTAAACGCCGCAGGTCTTGCCGTAAGCGCAAAGACCGTAAGCATGGTTGATTCCATGATGGCAAATCAGATGTCAATAGACAGAAATTCACTTCTTTCCATGGCCCATACTGTAGGCGACTTTCCGGGAACAACGGTAAATACCCTTGTTGATATGTCAAAGCTTGGGATACCCATCACAAGAGAAAATATAGCCCAGTTTGAAAATTATGCAAATGATAATGCGCAGGTTATATCCCGTATGGAGTCTGTTATTGACGAGCTTCCTAAGCTCCTTTCATCAGGAGACCTTAATAAGGATGCGGCAGCTGCTCTTACAAGGGATATTATAGGGATATTCAAAGATACGGGCTTAAACGGTGAGGCGCTTGCGTCAGACGGTGCCCCGAATCCCGAAGCTTTGTTAAATGATTCCGGAGAGAGCACAGGGGATGAGACCGACAAATTGCAAAACACTCCGGATTTAAACGTTGTATTAAATCCTGCAGGAGAAAATACCGGAAAAGAAGCTGATATAACGGCTGAAAACCTTGTTTTAGGACAAGATAGCGCAGAAGCTAAAGCAGAAGTAAAGATAGCAACGATGACTGAAGGAGAAAATCCCGAAGCAAATCCCGGGGCTATAAAGGATGCGGAATATATTCCTTCAAGACAGAGCTTAGAGAGTGTGAATCTCCTTGAGCGCCCTGTTAATGAATATATTTCTTCGGATGATATGAAGCAGTTATCCCAAACCCTTTCCCAAATAGCCGATAAAAGCGGGATTGCAGCTTCTTTGTTAGATGAAAACGGCAATATTTCCGGCAATGTAACAGGCGCAAAGCTTATGAACGCAATATGGGATATGCTTAAAACCCCTGATTCCTTTGATGCAAAAAGCCTGCAAAATCTTCTTTCAAATACCGGCTTTAAGACGACTCTTTCAAATATAATGCAGCGTCAGTGGATGGTTTCTCCAAAGGATGTTGCCACACCGGGGAGGATTAGCGACCTTTATGAAAGACTTAACGAGCAGGCAGGCCGCTTTGAGGAAGCGCTTGCAAAGGCAAATACACCCCAGACTGACGCATTGGCAAAGCAGATTACGGATTTAAAGGATAACATTTCCTTTATGAATGAGATAAACCAGAATTTTACATATGTTCAGATTCCTTTACGTATGCTTAATCAAAACGCAAATGCCGATCTTTATGTATATTCAAACAAAAAACATATGAATGACGACGGGGAGCTGTCGGCTTTTTTGCATCTTGATCTGGACAACCTGGGCTCTACCGATGTCTCCGTAAAAATGAAAGATAAGAACGTAAGCACAAACTTCTTTATGGAAGATGAGGCGGCCCTTGATCTTATAGAAGAGCATATAGACGAATTAACCGCCAGGCTTAATGATAAGGGGTATAATTGCACCGTTACGGTGTCAAACGATTCCAAGGATGTGGATTTTGTGGATGATTTCCTTAAGCAGGGGCAGTCCGTAGGGTCTTTGCACCGGTATTCCTTTGATGTTATGGCGTAAATGAGGTAGAATAATGGCAAAGAAGCATGCCTCCAAAAACAACGTAATAAAAAAAGACGACCTTGATATAGAAAAGGTAAAAACCGCCGTCGCTATAGCTTATGAGCCCGGATCCATGGCGCCTACAATCCTTGCTACGGGAACCGGCAAAATGGCGGAAAGAATCGCAGAAGCGGGGTTAGAGGCGGACGTTCCTTTCTATAGCGACAATCAGCTGGCGGATACTCTTTCAAAGCTTGAAATAGGAGATGCGATTCCGCCGGAATTGTATGAGGTAGTGGCTGAAATACTTGTATTTGTAGATCAGATGGATAAACTTAAGGGGAAACTTGGCCTATGAAATTTACGGCGATAGAAGATCTTCTGCCCGGAATGAAGCTGGGGCGGGATATACAAAGTCCTGTTGTTTCTTTTTCATTGAAAAAGGGAGTCTTTTTGACAGATGATGATATAGCTCATCTAAAAGAAAAGGGATATCTGGGAGCGTATATTTTTGAGCCCTGGACGGAGGATATTACTGTAGATGCTCCCATTTCCCAAAGAACATTTAATGAAGCCGTAAAAGCCGTAGGAGATGTTGATGTGGACAGACTCCTTGGCAGCGCAGCGGCTATCGTAAAGGATGTATCTTCCATGAAAAGTCCTTATATAGATCTTATGGATCTTCGGTGCTATGAGGATTATACTTTGCGCCACAGCGTAAATGTAGCGGTTTTTGCTGTTTTAGTTGCCAAATATATGGGATTTTCTGATGAAGACCTTTTAAACACGGCTATCGCCGGTATCTGCCACGATCTTGGCAAATTGAAAATATCTCCTGATATTATAAACAAGCCCGGAAGGCTTACGGATGAAGAATTTGAAGAGATCAAAAAGCATCCGAAATATTCCTTTGATGCTCTGTACGGAAAGACAGAAGTATCCGCTACCATACGGCAGGCTATATTGTGCCATCACGAAAATGAAAACGGCAGCGGCTATCCATTGGGGAAAAAGGGTAAGGAGATCCCTGTTATGGCAAAAATTCTTCATGCTGTGGATGTGTATGATGCCCTTATCAGCAAGCGACCGTATAAGCAGCCCCATACTCCCGCAGAAGCTTTTGAATACCTGACCGGAGGAAGATGGATACTTTTCGATCACGAAGTGGTAAATGCCATGCGCAACGTGATACCCACATATCCCGTAGCTACGGATGTATATCTTTCCACGGGAGAGATAGCCGTTGTAAAAGCGCAGACAGAAGATCCGCTGCGTCCCGTAGTTCGTATTTTGGGAAGCGGCACAGATATAAATCTTTCCGATGTGAGATATATGGATATCCTTATAGAGTCTACGGGATTTGCGGCAACAGAGCATAAAGGAGTCCAGGAGCTTAATGAAAACAGGCTTAAGGAGCCGTTAGAGCCCAGAAAGATAATGCTGGTTGATGAATCCGTTGTGGCGCTGCAGGCTACAAAATCAGCTCTTTCAAAAGGTAATTACAAACTTATAACCCTGCAAAGCGGATTTGCCGCCATAAAATATATTAAAGAAAAGGGCGCCCCCAATCTTATCATTATTGATGTGGATATGGAAACCATGGACGGAATGACAGCGGTTACGAAAATTCGTGAAATGGGATTTAAGGGAATCCCCGTGATTTTTCTTACCGCTAATACAAGGGAAAGTATTGTAAAAAAATGCATTGCCCTGGGGGCAAAGGATTTTATCGTAAAGCCGGCTCTTCCCGTGTATCTTCAGGAAAGAGTCGCAGTAGCCCTTGATGCGAGCCTTGAAAGATGATAAAATAGGCGCAATAACACCACTTTAAGGAGGGCGGATATGGAAACAAGACCTTATATCGGATGGAAATTGGCGGGAGACTTTATGCGGGATGCGTTTATCGCAGCTGGTGTTCCGAAGGAAGATGCTGATATTTGTACAGAAGTCCTTTTGGAAAGCGACAGACGGGGCATAGAAAGCCACGGTACAAACCGTTTTAAGCCAATATATATAGACAGGATTAATGCGGGGATTTTAAACCCTGTTACGGAATATGAGATTATTAAGGAGACCCCGACGACGGAGGTTGCGGATGCCCATGACGGTATGGGTATGGTTGCGTCCTATAAGATGATGAAGTCTTTGATAAAAAAGGCAAAGGAGCACGGACTTGCAATGGGCGCCATAAGGAATTCTTCCCATTACGGTATTGCCGGCTATTGGGCTACCATGGCGACCGAAGAAGGACTTCTTGGAATAACCGGGACGAACGCAAGGGCATCTATCGCCCCTACATTCGGCGTTGAAAATATGATGGGCACAAACCCCCTTACCTTTGGATTCCCTACGGATGAGGATTTTCCCTTTGTACTTGACTGTGCTACATCCATAGTGCAAAGAGGCCGCATAGAATATTATGCAAGAGAAGGAAAGGATACACCCGCAGGCACTGTTATAAGCGACAAGGGAGAGGCTCTTACGGACAGTGAATATATTCTTGAGGCACTTGTAGATGGAACCGCAGCCCTTGCTCCTTTAGGTGGTATCGGAGAGGATCTTGCAGGATACAAAGGATACGGCTATGCGGCTGCCGTGGAGATTCTTTCAGCAGCCCTTGCCCAAAACCTTTTCCTTAAGGATCTTACAAATGTAGACGAAAACGGGGGAAAGCGCCCTTATCATCTGGGACATTTCTTCCTTGTGATTAATCCCGATTTCTTTATGGGACTTGATTCCTTTAAGAAGACTACGGGAGATATTTTGCGCTCTCTTCGCGCATCAAAGAAAGCCCCCGGGTGCGAGCGTATATTTACGGCCGGGGAAAAAGAGCACGATGCCTGGCTTGACAGAAAAGACAAAGGAATACCCGTAGGGGAGGGTGTCCAGAAGGATTTTAAAGAAGTCAGAGATAAATACAATCTGGACTATAGATTTCCGTTTGAATAAGTTTGCGTTAATATACACCGGGGAGGAATATGGTATATAACATAGATTTTGACATAGCGGGTGGCTTGCTTTCGCTTTTCATAATCTTTTATCTATACGACAGGAAGGGCCTTAAAAGCGTCTCAAACAGGTTCTTCCTTGCTCTTGTGCTGTCTGATTTCCTTGCGGCTTTGTCGGATATCTTTAGCTCAATACACAATTCGTATCCTTCCCCGGGAAGCTTGTGGAGGCAGGATGTATGGAATTATATATATCTTGCATCCCATAACGCCATGCCTCTTATGCTGCTTTTATATATTCTGTTTGTGCTGGGCGTTGGAAACAGAATAAAGGAAAGATACTTTGTTCTTATTTGCCTGCCTTTGATACTCGATTATATTCTTCTTGCCCTGAATCCTTTTAATAAGGGCATATTTTACTATGACAAAACAGGCTTATATCTCCACGGACCCTTATTTACCGTGTTTTGGGTCGTGGCATTTTGCTACATGCTCGCCTCGATTGTTGTAATAATATACAACAGAAAGACTCTTCCGCCCAGAAAGCTCAATCCCCTTGGGCTCTTCATAAGTATATGCATAGTTACCGTTCTTATCCAGATTATGAATCCTTATGTCCTTATAGAGGTGTTTGCCCAGACTCTGGGACTAATGGGGATATTGTTTTCTATCGAAAATCAGGATGATGTCATAAATCATGTATCCGGAGCTTACAACAGATATGCTTTTTTGGCAAATATGGGAAGTTACGGGGAATTTAAATCCCGGATGTTTATTGCGGTAAAGCTTACGGATCTTGCGTATTACAATACATCCTTAGGCGTTGAGAATACGAATGCTTTGCAAAAACAAATAGCCGGATATCTTACGTCTCTTGATAACGGCTTTATGTGTTATGACATTGGAGCCGGGCATTTTGTGCTTGTGGAATCAAATTCAAAAAGTAAAAATACAAGGGAGCTTTCGGATAAGATTATAAAGCGCTTTGAAAGTCCCTGGGGCAGGGGCAGCGGCAAAATGATAGTCCCTGTGC
The DNA here is from genome assembly GCA_905236845.1 of uncultured Lachnospiraceae bacterium. GTDB lineage: Bacteria > Bacillota > Clostridia > Lachnospirales > Lachnospiraceae > RUG14243. The sequence goes on from CAJOQM010000040.1 coordinate 43,839, forward strand.
AGATCTGTGAAGGAATCCTGGGTGAGGATATCCTGAATATGGAGGATTTTCTTCTAGTCCTGGATTCGGAATACGATGCCCGGGGTGACGTGAGAGTAGACGGGGCGACGATTGTGGAAGCCCACAGACGCCGGATTCTTGTTGAGCGCTTGATAGACGAGGCTTTGGAAAACAACGGTTTTTCCGTATATTACCAGCCTATCTGGGACAGAAAATCCGGGACTTTCCATTCTGCGGAGGCTCTTGTACGCCTTATATCCGGAGAATACGGATTTATATCGCCTGAAGAATTTATCCCTATATCAGAACAAAACGGCAAGATCGCCGAAATCGGAGAATTCGTATTTGATGAAGTATGCAGATTTTATATGTCTGCAAAGCTTAATACTTTTGGCGTCGAATATATTGAGGTAAACCTTTCTGCCGTTCAATGCATGAACAGGGAGCTTCCCGATATTTTCGGGAAGATCCTCAAAAAATACGATATGGATCCATCAAGGATAAATCTTGAAATCACCGAATCCGCATCAGCCGGAAACACAGCTTTGCTTAAGGATAATGTTTTAGCCCTTAAAAATATGGGATTTTCTTTTTCTCTCGATGACTACGGTACCGGATATTCAAACTATTCTTATATGTTTGATATGCCGTTTTCCATTATAAAGCTTGACAAAAGTATTCTCTGGAACGCAATGGACCCAAATACATCGCAAGGTGATGAGAAATTTAGGCGTCTGCTTTCCGATACAGTTTCCATGTTCAAAAATATCGGATATAACACTTTGGTTGAAGGTGTCGAAAGTGTCGATCAGAAGATTTACCTGGAAGATTTGGGGTGTGATTATTTTCAGGGATATTATTTCTCAAAACCCGTTCCCGAAAATGTTTTTTTTGATTTCATTAAGGCGGTGAATGCGTGATGGTTACAGGTTATTATTTCGCTATGGCGATATTGTCATTTTTGTGTTCATGTTTATATTTCAGAAAATGGAGCAGACATTTTGAGCTTTGTTTTACCCTGATTTATCTGCTTATTCCTTTTGTGAATGTGGGATATCTTCTTATGGCCGTATCAAAGGATGTGGGAGAAGCCGTTACCGCCATAAAAATCACGTATCTTGGCGGATGCTATCTTTTACTTGTGGTAATGATAAGTATTTTTACGCTTTGCAAGATAAAAATATATCGCGGAGTATATTTTGTCCTTACCATGGCAAGCACAGCCATATATTCATGCGTTCTTACCATAGGCCATCTGGACATATTTTATAAAGGAGTGGAAATATATATAAAAAACAGATCCTCTTATATCGTAAAGGATTACGGTCCCGTACACAGTCTTTTTTATATAATGATTTTCGTATATCTTGGTCTTTCCGTAGGGGGTATTATCTACGGAGCAGCCACAAAAAAGGAAGTCTCTTTAAGAAATGTTATGCTGATTACCGTTTCTGAAATAAGTACTGTCTTTGCTTTTTTCTTTGGTAGGGCTCTTACGGGAAACATTGAATGGATACCGGCAGCATATTTACTGGACGGAATTATATATCTTCTTATCGTTGAGAGGCTTGCTCTTTATGATGTCGCAAGTGTTGTTTCGGAGACTTTGGTTGTGCATGGGAAAATCGGATTTTTGTCCTTTGATCTTGATAAAAATTATCTGGGGGCAAATGAAACAGCAAAGCTTCTTTTGCCTGATATCAAGGAAGTGAGAGTAGACAGACCCGTAAGATCGGGCAGACTTAAAGAGCTTACGGATAAATGGATAGAAGATTTTAAGAAAGATGAGCTTACAAGAGACCTTTTTTATGAAAACGGCGGCGTAATATATAAGATAAAAGTGGGATATCTTTTTGACAAAATGAAGATAAGGGGATACCGTATATCAATAGAAGACGATACGGAGCACCAGCAATATTTAAAGACAATATCCCAGTATAATAAAAACCTTCGCAGAGAAAATGATGAGAAAACAAAAATAATTGCGAAAATGAGAAATGACCTATGATTTTTCGTGTTTTTCTATTGACTTTTAACCGCCTGTGTAGTATATTATGCAAGTTGGTTTTTGATGCTGCTGTGGCTCAGTCGGTAGAGCGTCGCATTGGTAGTGCGGAGGTCACGGGTCCGATTCCCGTCAGCAGCTTTTGCCACAGGGCTTCCCGTTGATCGGGGAGCCTTTGCTATAGGGAGGTTTATTAATGAATAACCGCATCCTAAAGCTCGCTTCCGGCGACTTCAATGCCCCAAAACCTAAAATGAGCTTAAGCACCGACAGAATAGACGAGACTATTCGGGCGGGCTTGGTTTATGAGGGCAATTTTTCCATAGAATCCGTAAACGGTGAACTGATGGAAGGCAATGTCTATTGCGACAACCATGGTATCACCATACTTACAAACTCTTTTTCCGGTCTTCGAACCACGATTTTTTATTCAGTAGATGCAAAGAAATTTAATCCGGGAGATTATATAAAGGGCAAAATATATCTTGTATGCTCCGGGGATGAGCTTGCTATACCTGCGTCTTTTAGCATAATGGCGGATTATCCCGGCATAGGAGATACAGTTATCCGTTCGCTTTCCGAATTTTACGACCTTTGCAGGGAGGATTACGAAAAAGCCGCCATGGTTTTCGCATCTCCTTTGTTTAACAATATATTTGCCCATGACGAGGAAGCTATAAAGCTTATATATGAAGGTATTATCCGTAACGGCGGACCTACCGGCTATGCCATGGAGGAATTCCTTATTGCCTGCGGACAGAAGGAGCGCCTTGATTTTAGGGTTTCAGAAAACGAAAGAATGATCCGGGATGTCTCATCTGTCGTGAAAGATTATTTCCTTTTGTCAAAAGACGGCAAGGGGATGTTTGAGGTTGATATCAAAGCCCGGGGTGATTTTATCCGTCCCGAGAAATCTGTTGTCACAGACAAGGATTTTGTGGGTAATCAATGCGAGGTTATGTATTTTATTGAGCCTTCAAAGCTGCATTCGGGAAGAAATATAGGGGTTGTGACCGTCAGTTCTCCGTATTTTTCTTCGGAAGTACGCATTGAGGCGTATCTTTCCCCGGAATATGAGGCTGTGCCGGAGAATGCCGGTGTGCAAAAATCCGGAAAAAGGACTGCTGCCGTAAAGAAAAAGGTATCTGTCCGTAATACCGGAAAAAAAAGAGAGCGCATAAATCTTAGCAGGCTTATTTTAAATGAGCTTACTGGAGCGGAAAGATTGGGTGATTTTAAGGAGAGAGCCCTTAATCTTTGCGATAACATACTTTCGGAAAATTCCGAAGATCCATGGTATCTTTTGATAAAAGCGCATATTTTTGTATATGACGGCGATATAGAAGGGGCAAAGGAGCTTTTTGCTCTTGCGGATACCAGAAGACTCGGGGAAGAGCCGGATCTTATGGCGTATTCGGATTTGGTTAAATATCTTATTTATCCTACGACAAAGCTTGCAAGGGAATTGTCTGCGGAATTGCGTGAGCTTTCATCCAAATATCCTTCGGATAGCGCTATATTGTTTTCCCGATTGCAGCTTGACAGCGAGCTTTCCCGAAACAGTGCCCGGAAGCTTGATGTGATCCGTGATGGCTTTATGAGAGGGTCGTCATCTCCTTATGTATATCTTGAAGCCTGCCTGCTTTTCCAAAAAGAGCCTTATCTTATATCGGAGCTTTCGGAATTTGAGATAACCATACTTTCCTGGGGAGCCAGATACAATCTTATAACACGTGAAATAGCAGATCAGGTGTGCCGTTTTGCGTCTGCAAGACCTGTGTCATCAAACAGTCTTATCCGGCTTTTGATGCATATTGCAGATAAATATCCCTCAAAGGAATCCATAGGAGCTTTGTGTTCATATCTTGTGGAGAATCAGTCCGCTGGACGCAAATATGCTCCGTATTATGCAAAGGGCATTGAGATGAAGGTTCGTATACCCGGGATATACGAGCTGTATCTTTTGTCGGAAGATACAAGGAATCTTTCCGGATTTACCCATGAAATAAAGCTTTATTTTAGATATGCCCAGAATCTTCCCAACGACAAGGCTGCCATGCTTCTGTCCCAGATAGTAAAGGATGCGGATGAAAATCCGATAATGTATTCCCAGTATCATCCCGTGCTTGATAATTTCTGCCGTAATATGCTTAAGGACAGGTTTGTGAACGATGATATGATCGGTCTTTATGAAGATTATTTTGTGCGCAACGGCTTTGATTCCCGGGAGGCATATGAATTTGCCGATATTTTGTATATGAGGAAGCTTATATTTGAAAATCCGGCTTCCATGCCAAAGCTTGTAGCTGTAAATTCAATGTTCTCCAAAGAGGAAATCTATCTCATAGACGGACCTGTGGTGTATATACCTTTCCCCTACGGAACAAATGTGCTTCTTTATGAGGATGCATTGGGAAGACGCCATTCTTTTAATGATGACGTTGTTTCGCAGGATCTTTTTGCTGTATATAAATACAGACAAATTATTGCGGAAAAATGCCCGGATCACCCTTATGTTCTTTTAAACAGCTTAAAAGTCCTTGATGAGGGGGGCGGGGAGATTTCGGAAGACGATTTTGCTTCGGTTTTTGAGCTTCTAAAAAGCGGAAGATTGAGAAATTCCGCCAAAAAAGACATACTTTCGGCACTTATTGAATGTATCTTTAAAGATGGAAGTGAAAATGTGCCCCGGATGCTTTTAGAGCTTGACACAAGTATTTTGGACACATCCCAAAACAATGATATTATAGAGCTTTGTATTAAATCCGGTCTTTATGATGAGGCGTTTAATCGCATCAAAAGCTATGGCGTTATTTTCCCTGGAGCGCAAAAGCTGCTTTCTCTTTGTGATTATGCGGCGTCCGAACGCCCCGAGGATGAATTTACCCCTTATTTGCTTGCATATACGGTAGACGGGGGCTATTATGATGATATTATCCTTAAATATCTGATAGAGCGCTTTGAAGGCTCTGTTAATTTTCTTTTAAAATTAAGGGAATATGCAGCAGGCTTTGATATAGATCCGGGAGTTGCGGATGCAAGGCTTCTTGAATATCTTATGTATACGGGGATATATGAAGCTGCGGGAGATGAGATATTTGAAAGCGCTGTAAGAGCCGGTCTTAACGACAATGTAAAGCATGCTTATATGACAGTCAGATCCAAGGAATATATCTTTGAAGACGAAGAAAATGTGGATTCCGTATTTGCCCTTATGTATGCAAAGGAAAAAGTAAATATTTTTCTTTTGAATGATATCTGCAAGATTGCCCTTTTAAAATGGCTCATAAAGAGAAAGGATTCCGCAAAGCCCGCATATATTCTTATAGATGAGCTTATGGGGTATTTCGTCCGTAAGGGCATGTTCTTTGGTTTCTATAATGAGCTTGACAGCGCCATAAAAGGCAAATACAGGCTGCAGGAAATATCCGTTATAGAGCATATTACGATTCCGGGCGAGGGAAAACCCGTGTTTAAGTATCGCTACGAAAACAAAGATTCCGAAAAGGATGCGGATACGGAATATATGTCTATGGAGATGCGGATCATGATACCGGGGCTTTATTCCGTGGCGGTGCCTCTTTTCCCCGGAGAATCCGTGCAATATTATATAGAAAGCGTAGGAGCGGATGAAAAAGACCGGGAATTTTCCGGAAGCGGCATAATGACAAAGGAAGCTGTTTATTATTCATCAGGGCACTCCCGGTACGACCTTATGCAGAATATGATTGCCGCTCTTAGCCTTAACGAAGAGGATGCATTTCTTAAGGCATATGAAGAAAACCGTAAATATGATATATTGACAAATGAGCTTTTCAAGCTGAAATAACTGCCCCGGAGGATTGAAGTGGCTTACGAACTGGGTATAGATCTTAATAAAAACCATGCATTGGTGTCCATAGTGCTTCCAAACGAAGAGGAGCCGGTTACATTATCCATGACGGATGAGGATGATGTTTTTGTGATACCATATAATATCTGCCGCCTTTCCGACGGAAGGTGGGAGATAGGATACCGTGCCGCAAATGAAAAGGACAGGGCTTTGTTTTTTGCGGATGATATTTTTGAAAAAGCGCTCGCACAAAAGACAGCTTCCATAGACGGGAAGCAATATTCTTATGTTGAGCTTTTTGGAATATACATGCAGAATATTTGCTCGTTTTTGCGTGTGAAATTCGGCTTTGACATATCCGACAGGGCTGTTGTTACTGTAAAGATAGTAAATGACGGGGTGCTTAAGCTTTTCGACGAAATAAAAAGCGCCCTGCCCATACAGGAAGTCCTGGTTCGGGATTTTAAGGAAACGTTTGCTGCGTATGTTATGGCGCAATCTCCCGGAATATACAATAAAGCAGTGTTTTTGTACGAATTTAACGGAAAGGATTTGACAAATCTTATACTATCTCTTGATACATCGTTGCGTCCGAATGTCGTAAAAGTCGAAGAGGATATAGAAAAGGGCTTTGGTGAGCGGCTTTTAAATGTAAAGAAAAGCGGCACCCAGATGGATGTGGATTTCTTAAAAATCCTTGAAGAGGATTTCACATATATGGAAGCAAGCTCTGTATTCCTTACGGGAGACGGCTTTGAGGACAACTGGGCAAAAGAATCCGTTGAGTTTATATGCAAGGGCAGGAGGGCTTTTGCAGGGCAGAATCTTTTTTCCAAAGGCGCCTGCTATCTTTGCCTTGATATTGACAACGAAAACAAATCCTATGTATATTTGGGAGAGTCCAAGACAAAGGCAAATCTATGTATAGAGATAAACAAAAATAAAAAAGCCGAAAAACTGACCCTGCTTTCCGCCGGTGAGAACTGGTACGAAACCGGGGCTTCCTACAGGATAGTCCTGGAGGAAGGAAACGAGCTTAATGTACTTTTGATTTCCCCTGACGGGACGCAAAGCCAGGAGAGGACTCTTACGCTTTCGGGCCTGCCCGAAAGACCAAAGCGTACCGGGAGGATTAATGTCAGTGCCAGGGCGCTTTCCGAGGATATGTTTATTTTGAATATAAAAGATCTTGGATTTGGGGAAATGTATCCTGCGTCGGAAAAAGAGTGGGAATACAAAATATCGCTTTAAGGAGGAGATACAAGATATGAAACTTCCTGTGCTTTGTAAGGGAGAAATCTCCGAAAAACCGTATATATTTAAAAGCATAAGCATAAGAGTTTTTTCTCTCGAAGAAATCTGCCGTGTCTTTATGGAGCATACATCCATGCCTCCGGAGGATTTTTACTGCGTGGAATTATGCGATTATATAAGCCTTGAATTAAAGCTGAAGGATCTTGGCGATGCACTAAAGGAAAGCCTCATGAAAAAAACCGGGGGCCAGAGCGAATTTATCGTAAGAGTACTTATGTATTCCGGATATGCCGATAATGTTGAGACAGAAAAGATCCGTAAACAGATATCAATGCTTGAAAATCTGCCGCCTCTTTTGAGGATGAAAAGCTATGCAGACAGTATGGTTTCTTCCGGAAGGCTGTATGGCGCTTTTGATATATATAACGAGATATTGCCGAAGATAAAGGGAAAAGATCCTGCCCTTGAAGCTTCCATATATCATAACTGCGGTGTCGTGTATGCAAAGATGTTTTTCTTTGAAGCGGCTGCTGCGCAATTTAAGGAAGCATATGTGATTTCCCGGGATGAGGAGTCCTTAAGGGCGTACAAGGCGGCGGCTTTGTTTAGCGATGATGATACGGAAAACCTTATTAAAGAGAGGATCATAACACCCAAGGATGCTGAAGAAATCGGCAGGATAAAGGAAAAAATCCTTGAAGGAGCCGCAGGAGATGTGGGAGATATAGATTTTGCAAATGACGCAAAGAGGATCGTTAAAGAGATAAAGAAGGATTATTTAAAGAGGATAGAAAATGGGATTATTTCAGCGGATATTTGGGGGCGGCAAAGCGCATAAAAAACCTGAGAGCGCACCTTTCCCCGAAGAAGAGATTTTTTACAACAAAAGAGATATTCCTCCCCGGGGAGCCATAGATATATCCGCTTTCGAAAATATTGATTCGAGGCAGGAGATAATATCCTGCTGCGAACGCATTATGGCTCACTCTGCCACCATGAAGGACGAAAAGAATGAGTATGACGTCGTAACGGGGTATCTGAACGATTCAAAACTTCTTGAGGAGATTCCGAAGGAGGAGCGAAGCGAGATAGACGCTACTGCATCAAGGATTCTTGAAATATCAAAACAAAGGGAGGGCATCCTTAACCAAAAGCAGCGCCTTCCCGAGGACAGGATAAATGATTTTGATGCGGCATTCGAGGATATTCCCTCACAGATAAACAATTTGCGTAACAATGAGGCGTATCAGTCTGTTGTAAAGCGTGACATGGAATATCTCGAAGGGGAAAAGGCGGCCTGGGCTGCTGATCTTCGAAGGATAAAGCATGAAAACTCTCTTTTTGCAAAGATTGCCATTGCTGCGGCTGTTCTTTACGGTATATGGACCATAGCAAGTGTTTTTATAAAGATGCGCCTTGATATTGACCTTACGGTCGTAAATATTATTGTAAGCGTGGTTGTGGTAGCTGTTGCTTTCGGGTCATTTATAAGGCTGTATTCAAACAGGCGGGGGAACCGTTATGCGGAAGCTGCCCTCAACAAGTCTGTTGTCATGCAAAACAGGATGAAGACAAAATATGTATCCGTTACAAATGCCGTAGATTATGTTTATGACAGATACGGGGTGCATTCGTCGTACGAGCTTAATTACCTCTGGGAGCAATACCTTTTGGCAAAAAAGGAGAGGGAAGCTGCCGCAAGAGCAGGAGACGAGCTTGATTACCAAAAGCGTATCCTTGTGCGCCAGCTTCTTAAATTTGAACTTTCCGACCCCAGTATCTGGGTTAATCAATGCAGGGCGCTCATTGACCCCAGGGAGATGGTAGAGGTCCGCCACAGGATGATAGAATCCCGCCAGAAGATAAGGGCGAGAATGTCTTCTGAGCTTGATGAGATCAAAAACGAAAGAAAAGATCTTGATCTTTTGCTTTCTTCGGGGCACAAGTTTCCTCCCGAGATAAATCAGGTAATTGATGCCATAGACAGATTTATAGAAAGTCTTGAGCAATAGGAGAGTTTTATGTTAGAAGGAAAAACAGTTATTTTGGGCGTAAGCGGAAGTATCGCCGCTTATAAAACCGCATATCTTGCCAGCGCTTTGGTCAAATTACACGCTGATGTTCATGTGATCATGACAAAAAACGCCGAAAATTTTATTAATCCCATTACTTTTGAGACGCTTACTGGAAATAAATGCCTTACAGACACATTTGACAGGGATTTTGAATTTGACGTAAAGCATGTGTCATTGGGGCAAAAGGCGGATATAATGATTATAGCTCCCGCAAGCGCAAATGTCATAGGAAAGATGGCGCACGGAATAGCGGATGATATGCTGACTACCACTGTTTTATCCGCAACCTGCCCTATTTATGTCTCTCCTGCCATGAATACAAAAATGTATGAAAAGGCAATCGTGCAGGAAAACCTGCAAAAATTAAAAGAAAATAAAATTAATGTAATAGAGCCTGCGTCCGGCTATCTTGCCTGCGGTGATACGGGGAAAGGCAAGATGCCCGAGCCTGATATTCTTAAAGAATACATACTTATGGAAATAGGAGCGGATAAAGACCTTGCGGGAAAGAATATCCTTATAAGCGCAGGTCCTACCCGGGAAGCAGTAGATCCCGTCCGGTTTATATCAAACCATTCAACGGGCAAGATGGGCTATGCTTTATCGCATGAAGCTGCCATGAGAGGGGCGAATGTTACTCTTGTTACGGGACCTGTTTCCTTTGAGCCGCCTATCGGCATAGAGGTTATTAATGTAACTTCCGCTAAGGAAATGCATGACGGCTTGATGGATACCTATGACAAGGCGGATGCTGTCATAATGGCAGCTGCCGTAGCAGACTACAGGCCAAAGACCGTTTCTTCGGAGAAAATAAAGAAATCAGACGACAGCGCTGCTATAGAGCTTGAGCGCACAGACGATATCCTTATGGAAATGGGGCAGAAGAAGATGCATCAGATTCTTTGCGGATTTTCCATGGAAACGGAAAATGTCATTGAAAATTCCAGAGGGAAGCTTGAAAAGAAGAACCTTGATATGATAGTGGTAAACAACCTTCGCACAGAAGGGGCCGGCTTTGGCACCGATACAAATGTGGTCACGATCATTGATAAAAACGGGGAAAATCCCCTTCCTAAAGCATCAAAACACGAAGTTTCAAAAAAAGTACTTGACCGCATTGCCCAAATGTTGTAAAATAGCCGTCGGCTGTTCAAACAGCCGTAACTAAATACCAGGCCGATTGGTATTTAAATCGGGGTGTGGCGTAGTTTGGTAGCGCGCTTGACTGGGGGTCAAGAGGTCGTGGGTTCAAATCCCGTCACCCCGATTGTTTTATTTAAAGCAGTCCTTTTGGGCGGCTTTTTCAGTTATCATCCGGAAGACCGTTTTCGGAGATTTCTTCGAGATTTTCGCTTATTAGGGACAGGGCATCCTGCATGATGTGCCTGTCTTTTTCGGATAAGCCTTCTCCCGCCAGAACTAGAGCAAGACTTGCACGCTTGTTTATCTGGGATGCTGTGTTTTTGCCTTCTTCCGTAAGCAATATGGGAGCCCGGTATGCTCCCTTTGGGTACGGCTTTATAAAGCCTTTTTTCTGAAGGGTGGAGATTGCCCTTGATACATCGGCCTTGTCCCTTGCGCAGGCTTTTGCAAGCATGGCGGCTGTCATTTCATCTTCGGAATTTGACAATGTAACGAAATAAAGGGCATAGGAACCCTTAAGCCCGTGCTTTTTCATTTCCTCTGAAGCAAGCTTTCTCCAGTAATGGGTGATTTTAAAAATTGCCGATGAGAACCGTTCGAATCTGTCTGTTTTCATAAATTTTCTCCGAAAAATGCCACGGCTACCGCGCCGGGTCCTGCGTGTGTGCCGACTACGGTGCCTATTTGAGAGGCGTAAAGTCTATCCACCTTATCAACCCATAAATGCCGGCTGTCCTGTATGTATGTGTTCAGCATTTCGTCCGATACACCCGTATATCCTAACAAAATGGGCATGGAATAATCAACCCCTGTTCTTTTGACTTCGTCATTAAGGAAGTTGTTTGCTTTCTTGGAGCCCCTTGCTTTCCCGAGGAGAGATATTTCTCCGTTATATACGGTTATTACAGGTTTAATACTTAGCATATTTCCCGCAACAGATACCGTTTTGGAGATACGGCCGCCTTTTTGCAGATATGTAAGGGTATCAAGGCAGGCAAGTATTGTTACTTTTTCTTTTTTTCTTTCGACTGCCTCGAGTACCTCATTTGCAGACTTACCCTCATCCATAAGGCTAAGAGCGTATTTTGCAAGGATGGCGGTGCCTATGGCGACGCTTTTTCCGTCTATGACATGTATGTTTTCGTATTGCTCTGCTGCAATGCAGGCGCTTTGGTATGTTCCGGAAAATTTTGCGGAAACCGTGATAACGATGGCTTCGTCTCCCTGCGCCGTTACACGGGAAAATACTTTGTCGAAGGCAGCGGGGGATGGCTGGCTTGTACGGGGGAGCTTTTTGCTGTTTACAAGCTTCGTATAAAAATCATCCCTTGATAAATCTATTCCGTCTAAATATTCCGTCTCGACAAAGAATACGGAAAGCGGTATGATTTCGCATCTATCCGCCATATCCTCAAAAATATCCGTTGTTGAATCCAGTATCAGTTTAAGTGACATAATAATCCTCCGTGTAAATGTTTTTTGCGATGATGAAAAATCAACTTTTAGATTATACACGGAAGATGTTGAAATGTCAACATCTAAAAATTTAAGGAGATGATGGAATGAAGCGTGGAGAGATATGGGCATTACGAATAATCGCAATGCCCTTGGATGCGTGATTTGTATGTGTTTTTATTTTACTTTTTCAGTACCTTAATTCTGTTGCGACAGGTTTTATTCGATTTTTTTGCCGAAATAGTATATAATAATCCCTGACAGGTTCTTGCCTTTTATTTGCGGTATAAATAAATTTTCGGAGTATGCATATGCAGTGGTTCTATCCCCGATATATCGAAAAGAACGAACGGGAAAACTTTTATCAGGAAAAATTTGAATATAACAAAAATGTGTTCAGGTGGGTTGTGATTTTACTTTCACTTTCGGAAATCACTTATTTTTTCACTGACTGTCAGATATTCGGACGTTTTGCCTATGAGACGGTGATTCCCAGATTTATTGTCCTTGTGCCCCTTGCAATCTTTTTGGTATACGAAAAAATACATAAAAGATATTTTGGGAATATAGTTTTCAGCTATATGCTCATGCATATTTGCATGTGGTGCACGATTTGGAGCATATGGTTCCTTCCCAACAGGGATTTTTCAAGGGAAGGCTTTCTTGCCATGCAGTTTGGATTCCTTGCCCTGGGAATTTCTTCTCCATATTATCTTTCCACGCTGCTTCACGCTCTGATGTTTGCAAACCTTTTTGTTTCAAATACTTTTATTCATTATGAGCATTTTGATATGATACTTACCCTGGGGCTTCCTATATTTGCCGGGATTACACTTCTTTTAAAGGTTCTGGAGAATAATTATATCGATCATTATATGGATGAAAAGAAGCTGGTAGAGCTTTCTTTCCACGACCAGCTGACAGGTGTATACAGCCGTAATATCCTTGATAAGATACTTCTTCCCGGCACCATGCAGCTTGACTTTGCCTCTGCAAAGCGGGTATGGGTGCTTCTTTTTGATATAGATTATTTTAAGCAGGTTAATGATAACTACGGTCATGAAACCGGAGATAAGGTTCTTGTGATGGTTTCTGGAATAATTAATGAAAATATAAAGGATACGGATTATTGCCTTCGCTGGGGCGGAGAAGAATTTGTCGTGTTTTTGCAGGATGCTTCAAAGGAATCTGCAGCTGATATTGCGGAAAATGTACGCATAGCCGTATCGGAAAGCAGAAAGCTTGATTGCGCTATTACCATATCCTGCGGCATCGCCCAATATCTGGGAAATGATTATCACCAGGCTATAAACGATGCCGACAAGGCTCTTTACAGGGCAAAAGAAAACGGAAGAAACCGGATTGAGATGAAAGGCTGAAAATGGATAAAAAACAACAACGAATGAAAGAGCTTGTTAAGACGCTTTCAGATGCCTCCCGGGCTTATTATCAGGAAAGCCGGGAAATAATGAGCAATTTTGAATATGATAAGCTCTATGATGAGCTGCTTTTGCTGGAAGAAGAGACCAAAATCGTATTTGCCGGGAGCCCTACACAGAAGGTTGGTTATGAGATTTTAAGCGAGCTTCCCAAGGAAAGGCATGAAAAACCTATGCTTTCCCTTGATAAGACAAAGAGCGTAGAAGAGCTTCAGGAATGGCTTGGCGAGCAAAAGGGGCTTTTGTCATGGAAAATGGACGGGCTTACCGTAGTTCTTACATATGAAGACGGCAGGCTTAATAAAGCCGTCACCCGCGGAAACGGCGAAATCGGCGAAGTCATTACACCAAACGCAGGCACCTTTGTAAATATTCCTACTACAATTCCGTATTCAAACAGGCTTATTCTCCGCGGTGAAGCCATTATTACGTACTCTGATTTTGAGAAGCTTAATGCGGCAATTCCCGATGTGGATGCAAAATACAAAAATCCAAGGAACCTTTGCAGCGGCTCCGTCCGGCAGTTAAACAGCAAGGTTACGGCGGAGCGAAATGTCCGGTTTATTGCGTTTTCTCTTGTGGAAGCTTCAGGAGTTGATTTTAAAAATTCCAGGAAAGAGCAATTTTCCTGGCTTAAATCCCTTGGCTTTGATGTGGTTGAATATACGGAAGTTACGAGGGAGAGCCTTCCTGATGCGGTGGAGGGATTTGCAAAAAAGATTGAAAATTATGATATTCCTTCGGATGGTCTTGTGCTTTTGTATGATGATATTGACTATGGCAGGTCTTTGGGGCGTACAGCCAAATTCCCCCGGGATTCCATTGCGTTTAAATGGGCGGATGAAATATGCGAAACAACCCTTTCGTACATTGAGTGGAGCGCATCAAGAACTGGGCTTATAAATCCCGTAGCGGTCTTTGAACCTGTGGAGCTTGAAGGAACTACCGTAAGCCGTGCCAGCGTCCATAATATAAGCATAATGGAAGGATTGCAGCTGGGTGAAGGAGATACGATAACTGTCTATAAGGCAAATATGATCATTCCCCAGATAGCCGATAACCTTACCAGAAGCAGCTCTTGCGCAATACCGGGCAAATGTCCTGTCTGCGGCAAAGATACGCAGATAAGGGACGTTACCGGGGTAAAAAGCCTTTATTGTACAAATCCCGATTGCCAGGCGAAGAAGATAAAGCGCTTTGTATTGTTTGTAAGCAGGGATGCATTAAATATCGACGGGCTTTCGGAAATGACTCTGGAAAAATTCATTGCATGCGGCTTTATTCACGAGTTTTGCGATATATTCCATCTGGACCGGCACAAGGACAGCATTATCGCTATGGAAGGATTTGGGGAGAAATCTTATGTAAACCTTATCTCCGCAACAAAAAAAGCCTCCGAAACCACATTGACCCGTGTTATATACGGTCTTGGCATAGAGGGCATAGGTCTTGCCAATGCCAAGATGATCTGCAAATATTTTAATAACGACCCAGACAAAATGCGCCGGGCAGATAAAGAAGAATTGTGCGCTATAGAGGGCATAGGAGATGTGCTTGCGCAAGCCTGGGTTAAATATTTCTCGTCGGAAAGCAATAATGTTGAGCTTGATAATCTGCTAAAGGATCTTACTTTTGCTGAAGAATCCGCAAATGACAGGGAGCAGATTTTTGAAGGGAAGACCTTCGTAGTCACCGGATCTTTAAACCATTTTATAAACCGCAAGGAATTGCAAAGCCTCATAGAAAGCCTGGGAGGAAAGGTGACAGGCTCAGTTTCTGCAAAGACCGACTACCTTATAAATAATGATGTCACATCAAATTCCTCCAAAAACAAAACTGCCAAAAGCCTCGGCATTCCCATTATTTCTGAAGAGGAATTTTTGGAGTTGGAAGGGGGATGACTTTACTTCAAAAATAATTTGGCAAAGATATACTTTGTGTGGTAAGATGTTAGGCGTTTGAAATTCAGACCAGGGAAACGTTGAACCGAAAGATTATTAACATGCCGAATTTATCCAAAGACGAACTTAAATCTCTTTCTCCCATGATGAAAGAATATCTGAAGACGAAGAATGAGAACCCGGGCTGTATAATATTTTACAGGCTGGGTGATTTTTATGAGATGTTCTTTGAGGATGCTGAGTTGGTATCGAGGGAGCTTGAGCTTACGCTGACCGGCAAAAGCTGCGGTCTTCCCGAACGGGCGCCTATGTGCGGCGTGCCTTTTCATGCCTGTGATACGTATCTGGATCTGCTTATAGAAAAGGGATACCGGGTGGCTATCTGTGAGCAGGTAGAAGACCCGAGGGAGGCAAAGGGACTGGTAAAGCGGGAAGTGATCCGCATCGTAAGCCCCGGCACCAATATCGCAACATCTGCTCTTGATGAAGACAAAAATAATTATATATGCTGTGCGGCTGCGGCGCCTTCCGGAGCCTGCGCCCTGGCTGCAGCAGATGTTCTTACGGGGGATTTTTTCGTAGCTGCAAGGCAGGATTCCTCCGGTCTTTTGGAGGATATTTACAGGATTTCCCCGTCTGAAGTTATATTAAATCAGACGCTTTTTGATAATGAAGAATTTATACAGGGATTAAAGAGCCTTGATATAATGATTACTCCGGGTGACAAGGGAATGTATGATGCGGCCCTTGCCATAGAAGAGCTCAAAAGCCATTTTAAGACGTATTCCACGAAGGCTTTGGGGATTGATGAAGACGATCTTGAAGCTGTATGCGCAGGGTCTTTGCTAAAAAATCTTAAGTTTACCCAGAAAAACGACCTTTCCCATATTACGATAATCCGGAAAAACTCCTTTGACAACAGGATGATTTTAGACCGTGCCACGGTTAGGAATCTCGAACTTTCCGAAACTATGAGAGAAAAGAAAAAGAAAGGTTCCCTTCTGGGAGTTCTCGACAGGACAAAGACTGCCATGGGAGCCCGTCTTCTTCGCAAGAGTGTTACTTCTCCTCTGACTGATAAAGTCCGCATAGAAAGGCGTCTTGACGGGATTTCGGATCTTCTTAGGGATATGATTACCCGGGAGGAGCTTCGGGAATATTTAAATTGCGTATATGACCTGGAGCGCCTTTTGGGGAAGGTTATATACGGCAGCGCAAATCCCAGGGATTTAAACGCTTTTGCAGGTTCTCTAAAATATATTCCCGACATAAAGATCCAGCTTGAAAATTTTGACAGTGAGATCATAAAGGATATAAACAGCGGTCTTGATCCGCTTACGGATATATATTCTCTTATAGAAAACGCTATAAGGGAAGATCCTCCCGTTACCATCCGTGAGGGCGGTATAATTAATGACGGGTATTCCCAAAGGATAGACGAATACAGAAAGGCGTCAACAGAGGGGAAGAGCTGGCTTGCACAGGTGGAGGAAGAAGAGCGGGAAAAGACCGGCATTAAGAACCTTAAGATAAAATACAACAAGGTCTTCGGATATTTTCTAGAAGTGACGAATTCATATCTTGATCTTGTACCGGATTATTTCATGCGTAAGCAGACCCTGACAGGATCCGAGCGATTTATTACGCCCCGGCTTAAGGAGCTCGAAGATACTATACTTGGAGCAAACGACCGTCTGACGGCTCTGGAATATGAGATTTATATGCAGGTCGTAGACAAAATAAAGGAAGCTTCCGGAAGAATCCGGCAAAGTGCGGACGCTCTGGCACGCCTTGATGTATTGTGCTCTTTGGCATATGTAGCCGAAAAGAATCATTATGTACGTCCGAAGATCAGCAATGATGATATTCTGGATATAAAAGGCGGGCGCCATCCTGTTGTGGAAAACATGAAAGGCGGAGAGCTATTCGTTGAAAACGATACCTATCTTGATGATAAGGATAACCGGATAGCTATAATAACGGGACCTAATATGGCGGGTAAATCCACATATATGCGTCAAAGCGCCCTTATTACCCTTATGGCGCAGATGGGCTCTTATGTTCCTGCCGCATCGGCTGTGATAGGGATCTGCGACAGGATATTTACAAGGGTAGGGGCATCCGACGACCTTTCAAGCGGTCAGAGTACATTTATGCTGGAAATGACGGAAGTCGCAAATATCCTTAGAAATGCCACTAATAAAAGTCTTATCATACTTGATGAAATCGGCCGTGGCACAAGCACATATGACGGTCTTTCCATAGCCTGGGCTGTTGCAGAATATATCAGCAGATCTGATAAACGCTGCGCAAAGACGCTTTTTGCAACGCATTATCACGAAATGACAAGCCTTCCCGATGTGCTGCCAAATGTAAAGAATTATAATATCCTGGTAAAGGAAAATGCTGCGGGTATAGTGTTCCTTCGAAGGATTGCACCCGGGGGCGCAGATAGAAGCTACGGTATACAGGTGGCAGAGCTCGCGGGAGTCCCGGATGAAGTAACAAAGCGCGCAAGAGTCATACTTTCGGGCATTATATCAGATAAAGAAAAAACGGGGCAGACTTCTGAAAGCCTTCGGGATATTTCCAAAGCATATGACTTAAAGCCCGGAGATACCATGGATAAACCATCGCCCGATGATGAACTTACACCTGAAATATTTGCGTGTGCAGACAAGATAAAAAACGCAGACCTTTCCCGTCTTACGCCCCTTGATGCAATAAATTTCTTATACGAATTGCAGGATAGTTTAAATCATGATAAAAATTAATTTATTAGACCAAAATACAATAGATAAAATCGCAGCGGGAGAAGTAGTAGACCGCCCGTCTTCAGTCGTCAAGGAGCTGTGTGAGAACGCAATAGACGCCGGAGCTACCATGATTACAGCAGAGCTTAAATCCGGCGGTACAAGGCTTATACGTATTACGGATAACGGCTGCGGTATAGCAAAAGAAGACGTAAAGGATGCATTTTTGCGGCATTCCACCAGCAAATTAAGCTCCATAGAAGATCTGCTTACAATAGGGACTCTGGGCTTTCGGGGAGAGGCGTTATCAAGCATAAGCGCCGTTTCAAAGGTGACTCTGCTCACAAAGACAAAAGAAAGCCTTGTGGGCGTCCGATATATCATAGACGGCGGCAATGAGACTGCTTTTGAGGATGCCGGGGTGCCGGACGGGACGACTATTATGGTGGAAAATATTTTCCAAAATGTCCCGGCCCGTCTTAAATTCCTAAAATCCGCAAGGACAGAAGAGAGCGCCTGCAAAAATATTTTTGACAGGCTTGCCATGTCTCATCCCCATATAGCTTTTCGGCTGATATGCGACGGAAGGACTCTTCTTAATACTCCGGGAAGCGGAAAGCTTATAGATATCCTGTATTCCCTGTATGGCAAGGACGTAACGGGGCATCTTTTGCGTATAGATAAGACAGATGGCGATATGTCCGTTAGCGGATATGTGGGAGACCCGGGTTCATGCAGGGGGAACAGACAGTATGAGATATTTTTTGTAAACGGACGTTATGTAAACTGCAATACAATATCAAAAGCGGCAGAAGAAGCCTTTAAACCATATCTTATGAATCATCAGTTCCCGGTGGCGGTATTGTTTTTAAATCTTCCGGGTGACCGGGTGGATGTAAATGTGCATCCTGCAAAGGCCGAGGTTCGTTTTACGGATGAAAAGTACGTATATGATTTTGCAAAGGATGCAGTCTTAGATATATTGTCCCACAGAGAACTTATCCCGAAGCTTACGGCTGAAGATAAAAAGCTGCCTCCTGGATTTGCTGCCTCTTATGTGACAGAGGATAATGCCGCAGATGAACCTGCATCAAAGCCCTATGCGGAGCCTCTTTCCCAAAAGGCTCCATATGAAGATCTTGCCTATTCCATAGCAGAAACCTCGGCGCCTATTATAGAATCAGACATTACCGTAAGCGCTCCCGAAAGCCCGGAGGTCACACCGTATTTTATGCCCCGGGAAAATAAGCGGGATATAGAAAAGCAGATTAGCGCAGGGGAATTCTTCGGAAGGGATAAAGATGAGAATCCGGATAAGGACGAACCTTCCGTGGAATCTTATTTTAAGCCGCAGATCCGCGTGATCGGCTGCGTCTTTGATACATACTGGCTTATAGAATACGACGGAAAATTCTATATGTGCGACCAGCATGCGGCTCACGAAAAGGTGAATTATGAGCGTTTTTTGAAGCGATTTCGGGAAAGAAGCTTCGATGCCCAGAGGATTATGCCCCCTATGATAGTAACGCTTTCAAACGACGAAAAAAATCTTGTGGACAATGCCCTTGATTTGTTTAATGATTTTGGATTTGAGATAGCTCCTTTTGGGGAAAACGAATATGCGATTTATACCGTGCCTGCTGATGCATATGGTATGGACGGAAAGACCTTCTTTACGGCGCTTCTTGATGAATTCGGGGACAAGATACGTCTTGATACGGAGCCTGACCTGATATTGCAAAAATTGGCGACTGCCGCCTGCAAGGCTTCCGTAAAGGGCGGGGATAAGATTTCGTATTCAGACGCCGTTGCCCTGCTTAACGACCTTTTTGCGTTGGAAAATCCCTATAACTGCCCTCACGGAAGACCTACGATGATCTCCTTTGAAAAGACAGAGATAGAAAAGATGTTTAAGAGGATTGTTTCATGACAGATGATGCGTTAAATACCGGAAAACCTCCCCTGATAATTATCGGAGGACCTACTGCCTGCGGAAAGACAGCAGTATCCGTAGCTTTGGCAAAGAAAATAAATTCCGGGATAATAAGTGCGGATTCCGTTCAGGTATACCGGCATATGGATATTGGCTCTGCCAAGGTGACAAAGGATGAAATGCAGGGGATCATTCATTATCTTATTGATATTAAAGACCCGGATGAGGATTTTGATGTAACGGAATTTGTCCGTCTTGCAAAAGAAGCCGCCCTTAAATGCAAGGAAAATGCCTGTGTCCCTGTAATTGCAGGAGGCACGGCTTTTTATGTACAGGCTCTTATTAAAGACATTGATTTTGAAGAAGAGATTATTGACGAAAAATACAGAGATAAATTAAATGAAATCGCCGAGGAAAAGGGGGCGGACGCTCTTATAAATGAGCTTTCAATAACAGATCCGGTATCGGCAGATTCTATTGACCCCAAAAACACAAAGCGCATTATCCGCGCCCTGGAATTCTACAAAAACAACGGCTATCCTATTTCAGAGCATAATGCAAACATGCGCAAAAAAGAGCCGGCCTTTAACTATATTTATTTTGTGCTTACAGGGGACAGGAAAGAAATCTACGAAAGAATAAACCGCAGGGTAGATGAAATGATTAAAGACGGGCTTGTTGATGAAGTAAAAGCTTTGCGGGAGCGTGGATACGGAGCCTGCCTTAAGTCTATGAAATCACTTGGTTATGCCCAGATAAACGATTATCTTGACGGGAAATATGACCTTGATGAAGCCATCCGCCTTATAAAGCGCGACACCCGGCATTTTGCCAAAAGGCAGCTTACATGGTACAGAAACGAAAATATGGCCTACGGACTTAGGACTACGGAGATTAATTCCGGAGATTTTGATTACGATCCGGATAAAATTTCGGATTATATGATAGAAATATGCAAAGAAAAAGGGATGTTACAATGAATGATAAAGCAATTGAAATATATAAGGAATTCGGCATAGATGAGGATGTTGTTCTTTATGTGAAAGATAAGGAAAGAGATCTTTGTGACAGATTTAACGCTATTGACGAAATGGCGGATTACAACCAGCTTCGGGTTATTAAAGCCATGCAAAATAACAAAGTATCGTCGGAATGCTTTAATACATCTACGGGCTACGGATATGACGACTATGGCAGGGATACTTTGGAAAAGATTTATGCGGAGGTTTTCCATACGGAAGATGCCCTCGTGCGTCCCCAGATAACCTGCGGCACCCATGCTTTGGGGATAGCGCTTTTTAGCCAGCTTCGCCCCGGTGATGAGCTGTATTGTCCGGCGGGCTCTCCTTATGATACTTTGGAAGAAGTCATTGGTATATGCGGCGAAGGGAAGGATAGCGGTTCATTAAAAGACTATGGGATTTCCTATGCAAAGACAGACCTTCTTCCCGATGGCTCGTTTGATTTTGATGAAATCCCGTCGAAAATAAATGACAAAACAAAGCTTATCGCCATACAGCGCTCAAAAGGCTATGCTGACAGGCTTTCATTTACTGTTGAACGCATAGCGGATCTGATAAAATTTATCCGCAATATAAAGCCGGATGTAACAATAATGGTAGATAATTGCTATGGCGAATTTGCGGAATATATAGAGCCTTCAGAAGTCGGGGCGGATATTATAGCAGGCTCTCTCATAAAAAACCCCGGAGGAGGGCTTTGCGAAACGGGCGGCTATATCTGCGGTACAAAGGAATGCATAGAAAAAGCAGCATCAAGGATGACTGTGCCGGGGCTTGGACGGGAGGTTGGTCCTTCTCTTGGGATAATCCGTTCTATGTATCAGGGTCTTTTCCTTGCGCCTTCAGTTACTGCAAGCGCTATGAAAGGAGCCATACTTTCCGCAGCTGTATATGAAGGTCTGGGCTTTAAATGCCTGCCTTCATCAACAGATGAAAGGACGGATATCATACAGGCAATCACTTTGAAATCCCCGGAAGCTCTAAACGCATTTTGCGCCGGCATACAGGCCGCAAGCGCTGTAGAGGGGTATGTGACGCCCTCCGCCTGGGATATGCCGGGGTACGACGATCCCGTGATCATGGCGGCGGGAGCCTTCGTACAGGGCTCATCCATAGAGCTTTCTGCTGACGGACCCATGCGAGAGCCCTATAACGTATATCTCCAGGGCGGCCTTACCTACTCCCACGCAAGACTCGGCGTACTTTCAAGTCTTTCGAGGATGAAAGTAGAAGGTCTTGCAAACATTTAAGGAAACGCATAATATGGATTAATTAAAATTATTCAGCGTTTCCTTGTAAAAGTTATATCAATTTATATTTTACACTGCGCCAAAAATATGATAAGATAAAAATTGCGCTTTTTAGATTTGTTACTTACTGAAAGGAATATGAAAGATGGCTTCAACCATATTGGGAATTGACATGGGTACGCAGAATATTAAGATTTCCTCCAAGGGGGGCAAATCAATTATCTGCGAAAAAAACGTTATCGCCATGAACGGCACATCTATGTATGCCTTTGGCGATGATGCCTATGATATGTTTGAAAAAACTCCGGATAATATAACGGTTTCTTTCCCTGTAAAAGACGGCGTTATAGCAGACTACAGGAATATGAGAGATGAGCTTATCGCTTTTATTCACAAATATTTCCCCCAGGGAATCAAGGATTCAACTGTAATCGTTGCTATCCCCACGGATATATCCGAAGTAGAGAAAAGATCTTATTTTGAGCTTGTGGAAAGCTGCAAATTTAAGCTTTCGAGCGTCCGTGTCTGTGAGATACCCTTAGCTTGCGCAATAGGCCTGGGGCTTCCCGTAAATGATGCTACGGGAATGATGGTCATTGATTTTGGCGCAGATACAACGGAAATATCTGTTATATCCCTGGGCGGACTTGTGTTAAGCAAGCTTGTAAAGACAGGCGGCAACAAAATGGCCGAATGCATAGCTTCATACGTAAAGGAAAACAAAAGTCTTTACATCGGAGCAAAGTCCGCAGAGAGCCTTCTTTGCAATATCGGTTTTGCCACGGAGCCTGATGAGAGTGTTATGAAGACTATCGGCAGGAATATGCTTACAGGGTATCCCGTTACTCTTGAAATATCCGCAGCGGAAGTATACGAAGCCATAAAAGACCAGTTTGATATGATTTCCGAAGCCATACTCTATATTCTTGAGCGTACGCCGCCCGAGCTGTCAAGCGATATTATAGAAAACGGCATATATCTTACCGGAGGTGTGTCGAAAATCAAAAATCTTGATAAATTTATAACAGGGGAGACGGAATTAAGTGTAAATCTTTCAGGTTCTCCTATAGAGAATGCAGCCAAAGGTCTCGAAAAAATCGCATCGGACAAGGAGCTTTCGCAGCTTGCTTACACCATAGACAGCCCCAAAAACAGGTTTTTCAGATAAAATATGATAAGAAGAAACAACAACAATTCAAAAAAGCCGGGAAACGGTCTGGTCTTTATGATATCCGTTTTTTGCTGCATAGGTCTTATTATCCTTGTGAGTGCCTTTAATACCGCAAGAGTGCCGTTTAGTTTTGTGGCAGACTATGTCTTTGTGCCTGTACAAAACGGCATAAATGCCGTAAGCACAGCAATTATCGACTTTTCAGATAATTTCAAGAGCAAGCAGGAGCTTCTTGCGGAAAACGAAGCGCTGCAGGAAGAGGTAGATGAGCTTACAACACAAAACTCTACCCTCGTCCTTGATACATACAGACTTTCCGAGCTTGAAGAGCTTTATGAGCTTGATTCTTTGTATACGGATTATGAAAAGACGGGAGCGTATGTTATCTCAAAGGATTCCGGCAACTGGTTTTCTACATTTACGATAAACAAAGGCTCTGACGACGGCATAAAAGTAGACATGAACGTAGTATCGGGAAGCGGTCTTGTGGGGATAGTTACATCTGTAGGGAAGCATTATGCCACTGTCCGCTCTATAATAGATGATACAAACGCTGTATCTGCTATGATCCTGGATACTTCGGACAATTTTATCGTAAGCGGGTCGCTTACCATGATGAGCTCGGATAAGGTTTTGCCTTTTACGTCATTGCAGGATACGGATGATGAAGTAGAGGCGGGCGATGCCGTTGTGACCAGCTATATAAGCCAAAAATATCTGCCGGGGCTATTGGTGGGCTATATATCCGAAATCGGCACGGACTCAAACGAGATTACAAAATCCGGCACCATCACGCCGGTAGTTGATTTTGAGCATTTGCAGGAAGTCCTGGTTATACTTGAAACAAAGCAGCAGGCAGGAGATGACGAAGATGAAACATAGGCTGGTCTCTTTGATTGTCATTTTCATATTTGCCCTGCTTCAGCATTGCGTTTTTCCCGTGATTACGCTTATATCCATTACTCCGAACCTCCTTATGGGAGCGACTGCGGCATATGCCATAATGAGAGGACCCAAAGAAGGAATCCTTGTGGGACTTATTTGCGGACTTATCGTTGATGTGTTTTCGGGTAATTTGATCGGCACATTTATGCTGATATACTCTGTTACGGGCTTTTTTATGGGATTTTTCAACAGACTGTTTTTCCCCGAGGAAGTGCTGCTTCCTCTGGGCGGCATTGCAGTGGGTGACATAATATACGGCATAGTTGTATATTTGGGCTTCTTTTTCATAAGAGGTAATCTTAATTTCGGAGAATATTTACTTAATATAATTCTTCCCGAAGCCTTATATACTCTGGTTTGTATGATTTTATTCTATCCTCTTATCTTGAGAATAGAGCAGCGATTTATCGAAAGAGACAAGGGTAATGCGAATAAATTTGCCTGAAAAAATAAAAGAGCTTATCTTAAGATATTATCATTCCCGCATAGCAGTGGTTACTACTATTGTATGTGCGCTTTTTTGCATATTGGTCGGAAGGATATTCTATCTCCAGATACTGCACGGCGAAGAGTATCAAAATGAACATACATTGACCATATTAAAGACACGTACAAAAAACGCTACCAGGGGTACCATCTATGACAGGAACGGAAATGTCCTTGCGTATGACAAGCTTGCATATGCCGTGACGTTTGAAGACACGGGAGATTATACTACAAACGATCAGATGAACGAGAAAATCGTCATGATCATTGATATGATAGAGGAAAACGGCGACAGTATTGATGATAATGATTTTAAGATAAAGTATACGGACGGGGAATTTGAATTTACTGTTTTGGGAACTTCCCTTGAACGCTTTAAGGCGGATATTTACGGATATTCCAGTACAGAGAGCCTAAACGCCGCCCAGCTTAAAGCGGACGCAGAGGATATTTTCCTTTATCTTTGCGATAAATATGACATATATTGTAATTTGAACAGCGATGATGCTGATGATGTCGATGCGGTATATGATATGGATATGGCTATGAAGCTTCTTACCGTGCGTTATGCCATGTCTTCAAACAGCTATCAGAAATATATCCAGACCACCATAGCTTCCGATGTCAGTGAGCAGACAGTAGCAGATATATCCGAAAATTCCGCAGATATCCTGGGTCTTGAAATCGCCGAAAACACTGTACGAGTATATAACGAAAGCGAATATTTCGCCCACATCATAGGATATACCGGGACTATTTCCGATGATGAATATGAGGAGCTTTCCGAAGAAAGGGATGACTATTCATTAAACGACAAGGTGGGCAAATCCGGAATCGAGGAATACTACGAAACATATCTGCAGGGGATAAAGGGCTCTGAAGAAGTCTATGTAGACAATGTGGGTACAGTCCTTGAAGTAGCAAGCAGTACCGATCCTACGGCAGGTAACGATGTTTATCTTACCATAGACATGGATCTGCAGATTGCGGTTTATGATCTGCTCGAAGAGGAGCTGGCTTCTATTTTGTATTACAAGATAGAGGATGTAGATGACTATGATGCATCTTCGGCTTCTTCATCGAGTGATATCATTATTCCCATAAATGATGTCTATGTCGCTCTTATTGACAACAGCGTAATAGATGTAAGCCATTTTGCGGAATCTGATGCGGGGACATACGAAAAAGAGCTGCAAAGCGCCTATGAAAAATACAGTTCTTCCGCAAGCTCAACCATTATAAACGAGCTTACCGGTTCGTCCCCTACGGCTTTTGCAGATCTTACTGACGAAATGGCTGAATACGAAAACTACATAATGGACAGCCTTTACACTGACAGTATAGTAGACAAGAAAGCCGTGGATACATCTTCGGAAGAATATATTGCCTGGAAAGAAGGCACCGGTACCCTGGCTGATTACCTGCTTTATAATATTTCCCTGGATAATCTTGATGTGACCGGCTTTGAAATAGAAGATAAATACGCAGACAAAGACGAGATATACGACGCCCTTGTTGAATATATCAGGGATTCAGTCCTTACGGACACAGGCTTTGAGAAGCTTATTTTTAAGTATATGATAGAAAACGGATATGTGGGAGGACGGGAAATCTGTCTAACGCTCTACGAACAGGGTATTCTGGAGGAAGATGATAATTATACGGCTTTAAACAGCGGAAGTGTTTCTGCGTATGAATTTATCCGGGAACGCATCCGGAATCTGGACATTACTCCGGCGCAGCTTGCCCTGGATCCCTGCAATGCATCCTGTGTTATCGTAGACCCCAATAACGGAGAAGTCCTTGCCTGTGTCACATATCCGGGCTATGACAACAACAAGATGGCAAATTCTGTAGACAGCGATTATTATGCATCTCTTACGGAGGATCTGTCCTATCCTTTGCTTAATTACGCCACACAGCAAAAGACGGCGCCCGGATCCACGTTTAAGATGATTACAGCGACCGCTGCCCTTACGGAAGGTTTTGTTACTACGGATGAAGAGATTGAAGACGAAGGTATATTTGAGAATATTTCACCTTCACCCCAATGCTGGATTTATCCTTCGACTCACGGCACCATAAATATATCCGAAGCCATCCGGGATTCATGCAACTATTTCTTTTATGAAATGGGTTACAGGATGAGCACAAATAATGAAACAACGACATATAACGACAACGAGGGTCTTTCTATCCTCGAAAAATATGCGTCTTTATACGGACTTGATGCAAATACGGGTATAGAAATCCCGGAGGCGACGCCGGAAATATCAGACAGTGATGCGGTCCGCTCTTCCATAGGACAAGGAACCGCAAACTATACGACCACACAGCTTGCCCGTTATGTATCTACAATAGCAAACAGCGGGACATGCTATAATCTTACTCTTGTATCAAAAGTTACGGATAAAGATGCAAATATTATTGAAGAACATGCTTCTTCGGTATACAATACCTTAAGCGAAGTCGCAAAGACATCCTGGAAAGCTATCCAGAAGGGAATGCATATGGATATTGAGACTCTGGATGTATTTGACGACGTTACCGTAACCGCTGCCGGAAAGACCGGTACGGCGCAGGAGAGGGAAAACCGGGCAAACCATGCGCTGTTTGTGTGCTATGCTCCCTATTCAAGCCCCGATATTGCTGTTGCGACCCGTATTCCCTACGGATATACATCGGCAAACGCCGCAGAGGTTACATCATATATTTTGAAATATTACTTTGAGCAGGAGAGCATAGACGAAATAAAACAAGAGCTTTCATCAAACGGCGGAAGTTCTTATGTAAACGACTAAGGCATTACAGAAAGAAAAGAGTATGAAACAAAATTCCGATCCCGTAATTATTAAAAGCTACAAAAACGGAATTAAGCTAAAGCTTAACGAGGATAGTTCCCTTGATGAGATTAAAGAGGATCTAAAAGAAAAAATCACAAAATCGGCTAAGTTTTACAACGATGCCATGCTTGGGCTTTCATTTGAGGGTAAAATAATCTCGGATGACGACAGGATAGCCCTGGCTGATATTATAGAGGAGGTTTCCTCTGCCAAAATCGTATCTGTAGAATGCGAAGATGAGAACGAATACGAAAGCTTTGACCTTATGATGCAGCGGGCAAAAGCTATGGCCTCAAAGAATATGGCTGAAGTCTATGTTGGAAATATACGTTCCGGCCAGGTGGTTAAAACCGACAGGAGCATCGTTATCATAGGAGATGTGCATACGGGAGGCTTTGTATATGCCGGATACAGCATTATCGTAATGGGAGCTCTTTTGGGAAGCGCCAAGGCAGGTCTTAATGACGATGCGACGGAATCTTTTGTATGCGCCGTAAGGATGCATCCTTTTGAGCTTGCCATAGACGGGGTCGGACTTAAGGAAACCCAAAGAGATATAATGGATACTGTAAAGAGGGGAAAACCCGATCCGGTCATTTCATATGTCGCAAACGGCGAGATTGCCATTGATAATTTGTTTAATAATTAATTTCACATATATAACAGGAGGAAAACATGAGCGAAGTAATAGTAATCACATCAGGAAAAGGCGGAGTAGGAAAGACCACATCTACCGCAAATCTGGGCACGGGTCTTGCCATGCTTGGGAAAAAGGTGGTTTTGGTAGATACGGATATAGGTCTTCGCAACCTTGATGTTGTAATGGGCCTTGAAAACCGTATCGTATACAATCTTGTAGACGTTGTAGAGGGAAATTGCAAATTAAAGCAGGCTCTAATCAAGTCAAAGGCATATCAGGATAACCTTTGTCTTCTTGCAACAGCCCAGACAAGGGACAAATCTGCTGTAAATCCCGACCAGATGAAGAAGCTTATAGAAGAACTTCGTAAGGAATTTGATTATGTCATCCTGGATTGCCCCGCAGGTATAGAGCAGGGATTCCAAAACGCCATAGCCGGAGCCGACAGGGCAATCGTTATTACGACTCCTGAAGTCTCCGCTATCCGCGATGCAGACCGTATCATAGGCCTTCTTGAAGCTTCGGAAATCGGCCAGATAGACCTTGTTGTAAACAGGGTAAGGACAGATATGGTAAAACGAGGCGATATGATGACCATAGAGGATGTAGTGGATATTCTTTCCGTACATCTTATCGGCGCTGTGCCTGACGATGAGCAGATTGTAGTATCCACAAACAAGGGAGAACCTCTTGTGGGGACATCCAGCATGGCAGGAAAAGCGTTTATGAATATCTGCCACAGAATCCTGGGCGAAGATGTGCCTCTGCTTGATTTTGAAGAAGGCGGCGGATTCTGGGCAAAGCTTAAGGGATTCTTTGGGAAAAGCTCACAGAAAGGAGCATAATAATGGCTTTATTTGATTTTTTTAAAAAGAAAAATTCCGGAAATATAGCAAGAGACAGGCTTAAACTTGTCCTTGTATCCGACAGGGCAGACTGCTCCCAGGATGTTATGGAAAGGATTAAAAACGAGATTATCGAAGTGATCTCAAAATACATGGAAATAGATACGGACGGGCTGGACATCCAGCTTACTACCACCGAGTCTGACGGAGGCAACGGCGAAGTGCCGGCGCTTTTTGCAAATATTCCCATACGCCAGATGAAGCATAACGCCTGATATATGGATTTTCTTACTGTAATCAGGCGAAAATACAGGATTAACGACTATTTCTTTCCCTTGGTTATGTGCCTGATTGCCATTACCGTAGTCGGGATCCTCGTCATAGGAAGCGCAAACGAATCCTACAGAAACAAACAGATACTTGGGCTTGTTCTGGGGCTTATAGTTATGGCTTTTGTTTCTTTGGTGGATTATGAATATATCCTCAAATACTACTGGGTGCTCTACGGCATATTGATACTGGGGCTTCTTTTGGTTTTGGTGTTCGGATATACCACAGGCGGCGCTACCCGGTGGATAGACCTCAAGGTAATACGTTTCCAGCCCTCGGAGCTTGCAAAAATATTTATGATCATATTTCTTGCGGGATATCTGACTTCCCACAAGGAAAACATGAATAAGCCAAAGGAAGTGCTTAAGATCCTGGCTTTTATGTTTTTGCCTGTTCTCCTTATTCAAAAAGAGCCGGATCTATCAACAAGTATCGTGTTTCTTTTGGTATGCATGTTTATTTTCTTCCTTGCGGGAGTCTCCGCAAAGCTTGTGGGAGGCGTGCTTGCCGTTGGTATACCCGCCGTGATCATAGGATGGCATATGATACTTACAAAAGGCGAGGAAATATTAAGCTCATACCAGTATATGCGTATTATGGCGTGGCTCCACCCCGAAGATTATCCGAACGGCGCATATCAGCAGCAAAATTCCATAACCGCCGTGGGAAGCGGCATGCTCCTTGGAAAAGGACTGTATAATACTGATGTGGATTCCGCAAAGAACGGTAATTTTATTTCTGAGCCCCAGACAGATTTTATATTTGCTGTAACGGGAGAGGAACTTGGTTTTGTGGGCGGATGCCTTGTTATCGGGCTTTTGCTTTTGATATGCCTGCTTTGCATTTATATAGGCTTTAAGGCAAAAGACGAAAAGGGCGCTCTTATAGCATATGGAATGGGGCTTTTGATAGGGATCCAAAGCTTTGTGAATATCTGCGTTGTAACGGGGCTTTTGCCAAATACGGGACTTCCCCTTCCTTTTGTAAGCTACGGTCTTACATCTCTTGTTACACTGTTTTTCGGAATGGGAGTAGTGCTGAACGTAGGTCTGCAAAGAGACAGACATTAGAGGTTTATTTATGAAATTAAAGTTATTCGGAAAAAAATCTATAGCGGCACTTTCTGTTGTATTCTGCCTTGCTGCAGGATGCGGCTTTTCAAGCGTTACCCTTGATGACGCATATGATGTATTTGACACTTCCTCTGCATACGGCATAGGATCGGAGCCTGTTGCGGTATTTGGATTCTCTTCGGATATCGCTGTTCCCGAAAGCGATACTATTGACAACGATGCCGTAGATACGGGATTGGCGGAGGCTTCTTTAATTTGTGATCTTAGTACAAATAATATACTTTGTTCAAAAAATGTATATGAACAGCTTTATCCCGCCAGCACCACAAAGATTCTGACAGCCCTTGTGGTATTGCGGAATTGTTCGGACCTTGATGCGACGCTTACGGTAAGCGAAAACGCCCTTGCCCTCGAAACAGGCTCCTCCGTAGCCGGGCTTGCAGTAGGAGATGTGATCACCGTACGGGACGCCTTATACGGGATGATGATGGCTTCGGGTAATGACGCCGCCGTAGCTCTTGCGGAATATATAAGCGGTACAACATCTGCATTTGCAGACCTTATGAACGATACCGCAAACAGCATAGGCGCTACGAATTCACATTTCGTAAACCCGAACGGACTTCATGACGCAGATCACTATACAACAGCATACGATCTCTATCTTATATTTAACGAAGCCATTAAGAACGAAACATTTTACGATATAGTAACATGCAGGGAATATTCCGCATCATATCAGGATTCGACGGGAGCTTCGGTGTCAAAGACCTGGAATTCCACCTGCAGATATATGGCAGGTACTGCCACAGCCCCGGATAATGTAACTGTCCTTGGGGCAAAGACCGGTACAACCAGTACAGCCGGATCCTGCCTTGTGCTGCTTTCGGAAAATGCCTCCGGAAAGAAATATATAAGCGTAGCTCTTGGCGCCACCACAAGGGATGATGTATATTCCCTTATGAATCAGCTTATGTCGCTGGAAAATGAGTAAATTAACCGGATGAACGCATCAACTTCTCCGGGTGGTTATAATATTTAATCACTTCGTATAAATAATATGACACCAACCCGCTTCACTACCTTTCTCTCGCAGTGTCGCATTCGGACGGTGCTTTGGCTCGCATTGCCCCGTAGCTTCGCGTCGCACCGCCGCACGACCCTGCGAGAGTGCAGTCGTTCGCAGCGGTTGCCGTCATATTATTTATACGAAGCCATTTATATTTTGATTGATTACCGCCCGGAGAGGTTGATGCGTTTGTCCCGAATAAATTAACTTTTATCTTGTGTTTTGTCTGAAAAAAATATATAATGATTGTGATAACTTTAGCAAGGGGAAACCTGCACACAAGGAGGGTACTGCCATGGTTCAATTAATCATCGGTGCAAAAGGAAAAGGAAAGACAACATACCTGTTGGATGTTGTGAGCAACAATCTGGACAAATCCACAGGCAATTGCGTTTACATCGACAATTCTCAAAAACACATGTATGATCTTTCAAACAAGATACGTCTTATCAATTCCAGCGAATATTCCCTTAAAAATAAATACGAATTTATGGGTTTTATATGCGGCATAGCATCCGCCGATAATGACCTTGAATATATATATATTGATAATTTGTGCGTTCAGGCTTCTATGGCCGTGGATGAACTTGAAGGAATCGTCCTTCGAATGGATGAAATAGGCAAGCTTTTTGATATTAATTTCGTTGCTACTGTAAGCGCTACGGAAGATCAGATTACGGAGACTGTAAAGCCTTTCCTTTTTAAATCACTTTAAGATTCTTTAAATATAATGGCTGATAACGAAAATAAAAACGTTGTAAAAATGAGACCCCGGTTTCGGTTTAATATTGGGGTTCTCATTTTTTTGATAATATTTGTCTATGTGATGTATTTTATCGTTTCATATTTTACCGCAAAGCATGTCCGGGCCTATATGGTAGATAACGGCTCATTGGTACAGGAAGATACATATACCGGGCTTTGTGTACGGGATGAGACGGTTTCTTATGCAGGAAAATCCGGCATGATCATATATTATGCAACAGCAGGAGAGCGGGTAGGGGCTCATACCCTTGTTTATTCACTTGATTCTGACGGCGTAATAAATTCATTGATAGATTCAGATGATGCGGGGAAATATATTTACGATTCGGATTATAATGATATCGCAAATACAATAAAATCTTATGATCTTGCATATAATCCCATGTCTTTTGATACGGTTTACAACCTTAAAAGCACCGTAAACAGCGCTTTGAGAGAGGCTATGAATACCAATGCTTTAGATGCCCTTACATCATCCGGAGATGCGGCGGGGGCTCTTTCTTTAAGCTATGCCAATAGAGACGGCATTGTCGAATATTATACCGACGGCTACGAGACTTTGACTGCCGAAAATGTGTCTGTGGATATGCTTGATGAGACGTCATACTCATCGATAAATCTTGAAAGTAATGTGGGTATAGAATCCGGGGATGCGGTTTATAAGCTCGTTACGGATGAAAGCTGGTCTGTCGCCGTGGCGGTATCCGATGAAACGGCAGCGACCCTTGAAGAAATGGGGACAGTAAACGTTACATTTCAATCGGATCATCAAAGCGCTTATGCTAAAGTTTCCTTTAATGATACATCTGACGGCAGGATTGCGATTTTGACCTTTTCAAATTCCATGGAAAGATACGCATCGATGCGTTATGTCGATATTAGGCTTAATCTTGATGCTGTAACAGGGCTCAAAATTCCGAATTCTGCTATTATTGATAAGGAATTTATAGTTATTCCCGAAGAATGTGCCACAAAAGGCGGAAATTCTTTCGATACGGGATTTTTAGTGCGGGAAGAAGACGAAGAAGGAAATGAAAGCGCCGTATTTAAGACACCGACCATAAGCTATGAATCCGACGGCTATTATTATATAGATAAAAGCGAGCTTGATCTTGGCAGCGTTATATATAAACCGGATTCTTCGGATACATATACGGCAAATGAAACCATGACTTTATCCGGCGCCTATTGTATAAACAAGGGCTATGCGGTTTTTAAAAAAATAAATATACTGTACAGTAATGATGAGTATTCAATCGTGGAAGCCGGGCTTTCATACGGTCTGTCCCTGTATGATTATATAGCCCTTGACGCAACAGCCGTTACGGAAGGAGTGATCATAAATTGATGCTTGGCGATAATTATATTAAAGTAATGGAAAACATAAAAGCTGCCTGCAAAAGGGCAGGAAGGGATGAATCGGAGGTTACTCTTATAAGCGTAAGCAAAACAAAACCCGTAAGCGATATAGAAGAAGTCTACAAAGCGGGGAGCAGGGATTTCGGAGAAAACAAAGTCCAGGAAATATTGGAAAAGACACCGGTTTTGCCTGATGATATAAACTGGCATATGATAGGGCATTTGCAGACAAATAAGGTAAAGCAGGTGATTGATAAGACTGTTTTGATTCATTCCGTGGATTCTTTGCATCTGGCAAAAGAAATAGAAAAACAGGCCGCAAAAAAAGATATTATTGTAAACATACTTCTTGAAGTAAATGTGGCAAAGGAGGATTCAAAGTTTGGTCTTTATGATAATGAATCCGTATACGAGCTTGCGGAAGAATGCGCCAAAATGCCTCATTTAAAGGTGCAGGGGCTTATGACAATAGCTCCGTATACAGACAATCCCGATTCAAACAGACCATATTTTAAAAAACTTAAAGAATTGTCTGTTGACATAATGAGAAAAAACATTGATAATATATCAATGGATGTGCTTTCCATGGGTATGACAGGGGACTATGAAGTCGCCATAGAAGAGGGTGCCACCATGGTTCGTGTCGGTACCGGGATATTTGGAGAGCGCAATTACGCAATATAAGGAGGCCATATGAGCTTTATGGATAAGTTCCTCAAGGTTATGGCTTTAAACCCTGAGGGAGAAGAAGACGGATACTACGATGAATATGAAGAGGGGGATTCTTCCTACGAAGAAGAGGAAGAGGAAGAAAAGCCCAAAAGGCGTCTTTTCGGGAGAAAGAAAGAAGCTGATTCTGAAGATACTGACGCCGAAGAGAGCAAATCCACAAAGATACTGCCCATGAGACAGTCCTCAAAAACAGCTACCAGGAGGCAGAATGTAAAAGATATGGAAGTATGCATTATAAAACCCAATTCAATAGAAGACGGAAGAGAGATTGCCGAGACTTTGTTAAGCGGAAGGACAGTGCTTCTTAACATGGAAGGTATAAATCTTGACGTTGCCCAGAGGGTAACTGATTTTACCTCCGGCGTATGTTTTGCGTTAGGCGGCATGCTCCAGAAAGTTTCAAACTATATCTTTATCGTAACTCCTCCCAATGTAGAAATATCCGGAGATTTCCAGGAAATATTGGATGCCTTCGGAGAATCACCGATTAAAATGGATATATAAAATGGACTCACAGATAATTCATGTAAATAATGATGGAAAGGCCGCATACGACATTATTTTAAGCCGTGACTTTGCGGCCTTTGATTATGGAAATAAGGATAAGAGGCTTTGCATTGTTACGGATTCAAATGTGGCAAAATATTGTCTTAACGATACCGTAGCTTCTTTGTCCCGTCATTTTAAGGATATTATTACTTTTACCTTTGATGCGGGAGAGGAAAACAAGAATTTAGAGACCGTGCAGGATCTTTATGCCTTTTTGATAGAAAATCATTTTGACAGGAAATGCGTCCTTGGGGCGTTAGGGGGCGGCGTAGTCGGAGATCTGACAGGATTTGCCGCTGCCACATATCTTCGTGGAATTCCCTTTATACAGATTCCCACATCCCTTTTGGCATGTGTGGACAGCTCCGTAGGAGGAAAGACCGGCGTAGACTTCAGGCGATACAAAAACATGGTTGGAGCCTTTAATATGCCGGAGCTTGTCTATATGAATACGTCCCTTATGGCGACTTTGCCTGACCGGGAGGTCTCCTGCGGCATGGCAGAAGTCATTAAATACGGATATATTATGGACAGGGATTTTCTTGATATAATATCTCAAAATTCCGGTGCTCTTCTTGCAAAAGACCCGGAGGCTCTTGGTGCCATCGTTAAGCGATGCTGCGAATGCAAAAAAGAAGTCGTGGAAGAAGATCCCTATGAAAAAGGGCGCAGAGCCATTTTAAATTTCGGTCATACAGCAGGGCACGCCGTAGAAAAAGCTGCGGGCTTTAAGCTAAACCACGGAGAATGCGTAGCCATAGGCATGAACGCTGCCTTATATATATCGGAAAACCGGGGCTATATATCTTCATCAGACAGAGAAAAAGCTCTTGAATTAATGATATGCTTTAACCTGCCCGTTACGGTGCCAAAGGAAATTAAATCGGCTCCGGAGCTGTCAAGCGCCCTTACAAATCAGGCTTTAATTGATAATATGCGCTCCGATAAAAAGACGTTGGACGGAAATATCCGCTTTGTGCTTTTAAAGGAAACGGGGGAAGCCTTTGTTTGCGGCGATGTATCGGAAGATGAGATAAATATAGCCCTTGAGGTAGTTTTATCATGACGGAAAACAAAAATAAATTTAATATAAAAAGTCTTGTAACAGGCTTAGTAAGCGTTATTGCCCTGACAATTATCGATCAGCTTCTTAAATTGTGGTCGGTTAGCACCCTTATGAATAAGGAGCCTATTGTAATTATAGACGGAGTCCTCGAGCTTCGCTATCTTGAAAATAACGGCGCAGCCTTTGGCATGCTCCAAAACGCAACTGTATTTTTTCTTATATTGACGGTTGTTATTCTTGCAGTTGCCGTAGTTGTCTACATTAAGACGCCTTATGAAAAGAGATTTGATTTTCTTCGACTTACTCTTATTTTACTTACCGCAGGGGCTATAGGCAATTTTATTGACAGAGCAGTGCATACTTATGTAGTGGACTTTATATATTTTCGTCTTATTGATTTTCCTATATTTAATTTTGCGGATATCTGCGTGACCTTTGCGGAAATCTTTCTTGTTATAGCCATTATCTTTGTATATAAAGAAGATGACTATAAGAAAATCTTTAATTCTAAAGAAAAATCTGTGGAAAACAAGTAAATTTACATAAAACATATTGACAATATGATGGTATAAGAATATAAATTTTCGGACTTGGGTTAGGGCTTGCTAATAAATGTTAGCTTTGCTTTATTAAAAGTTGTTTATACTAACCGCTATATTGTTGGCACAAAAGGACGGAATTAAAATATGACATTAAACGAGGCAGAATTTGGAAAAGAGTACACTGTGACCAAAGTAGATGTGGGAGATGACGAAGAGCTTAAGGGCTTTCTTTTTTCTCTTGGCTGCTATGAGGGCGAAAAGATAACGGTGGTTGATAAGAAGAAAAATCTTGTGGTTTCCATTAATGATGAATATGACTATGAAAACGATTTTTACAATATGATTAAAAATATCCAAAAGACAGAATCTGGAGATAGTCAAGACGATATCGATGATGATCAGGATAATAGCATAAGCGATAAAGAAAAGTAGGAAATAATTGACAACGCCTCATCGAATTTTGATATTGACTATGATAAAGTGACCGGTATCTCATGGTATACACCAAAAGAAACGCCGAAATATATTGATGAACGATGCTACATTATTCCTTACATAGGCGTTAATGAAGACATATGATGAATGTAATGGAAATTCTGGTGAAAATATTGAGATGTTGTGTAAAATAGCTGACTCCGAGGAGACAATAATACGATTTATTGGAGATGATTATAAATATGATTATACCGTTACATCGGACGATAAAACGGCGATAAAACATGTTTTGGAATTGTATGATGCGTTAAATTAAATATTTTCAATAAATTATTTAAGGGCATCATCTTATTGGTGTTGCCCTTTTGTTTTGGCAGGATTGTAAACGGTGCATTTATATGATAGAATGCTTTTATGGATTATGACAATACCGTGGAGCATACAATTGATTTAATCGTAGATGATAATACATGCGGTGTTCGCCTTGACAGGTTCATAAGCGATGGTGCGCCGGAGCTTTCCAGAAGCTATATAAAGGGGCTTGTATCCGAAGGAAAAGTCTTGGTAAACGGAAGAACGCAAAAGCCTTCGTATATAGTGGCGGCAGGAGATGAGATTACTGTAAACGTGCCGCCACCAGTTGATATTACACCTGAACCCGAAAATATTCCCCTTGATATTTTGTACGAAGATAATGATATTATTATCGTAAATAAGCCAAAGGGCATGGTAGTTCATCCTGCGGCGGGTCACAGCCACGGGACATTGGTAAATGCGCTTCTTTATCATTGCAAAGATTCCTTATCCGGCATAAACGGAATAATCCGCCCGGGGATTGTTCATCGCATAGATGCTGATACCACAGGATCCTTAATTGTATGCAAAAATGATATCGCCCACAGAAATATAGCAGAGCAAATAGCAAAGCACAGCATAAACCGTATTTACGAGGGTTTTGTTTACGGAAATGTAAAAGAAGATACCGGACGTATAGATGAGCCCATAGGCCGTCACCCAAAGAACAGAAAGAAAATGGCGGTGGTCCGGGGCGGCAAGGAAGCAATTACGGAATACAGCGTATTGGAGCGCTTTGATTCGGGACGGGCCTGCCGTATGGAATTTAAGCTCTATACCGGCCGCACCCACCAGATCCGCGTGCATATGGCGCATATAGGGCATCCGCTTTTGGGAGATACGGTCTACGGTTCTGCAAAGAACCCGTATCATCTGCAAGGGCAGGCACTGCACGCACGCGTAATCGGTTTCGTTCATCCTGCCACAGGGGAATATATGGAGGTCGAGGCACCGGCACCGGAGTATTTTAAAGAGCTTTGCAAGAAACTTAAAGCATAATATAACAACCGACATTAAGGCTGGTATTAAACGCTTCAGCTATCATACAGCTTAACCCCCGCAGCCTTTCTTCTGTGTTCGTCCTCCATGGCCGCATAATGCTTGGCTGTGGTGTTTATGTCCGAGTGACCGAGAACGTCGGCCACAAGGCGGATATCACCGGTATTTTTGTAAAGAGCGGTGCCGTAGGTGCTTCTCATCTTATGAGGTGAGATTTTCTTATCTGGTACGGCGACCTGACCGTATTTTTTTACCATATTTTGGATGCTGCGAACTGACATACGCCGCTTTTGCCCGGAGAGGAAGAGGGCTTTTTCATCCTGTGACGTGCAATAAGCCGGGCGTTCATTTTCCATGTAATCTATGAGGGCTTCGTGCACAGCATCATTAAAATAAAGCTGTGCTATATTTCCACCTTTTCTGGTTACCTGAAATGATTTTTCTTTAAAGTTTATATCATCCGTATTAAGACCTGCGCACTCGGATACGCGAATGCCGGTATTAAGCAGCAGAGTAAGAATAGCTCTGTCACGCAGTCGGGTGCGGGTGCAAAAAGCTCTCTGACGTTCCGACCCCACGGCGCTTTCGTCTATTACCCTCATAAATTCATTTATTTCATCGTTATTAAGACGCACAATATCTTTCTTTGGCATCTTTTTGCGTTTGGCAGCGCCTATGGTAGGGTTGTTCTTCAGATAATGATGTGTCGTAGCAAATTCAAAATACCCCCTTAATGCCGCCATACGCCGGGCTATTCCCTTGTCCTCGTTCATATGGGTATATACGCCGTCGTTATACGAAAGATACCGTTGATATTCATTGATATCCTCAAAAGTCAGCTCTTCTAATAGCTCTGACGGTATGTCTTTTATGTCAAGATTCTTTGCCATGGGATTTTCTTCCTGAAGAAAAGAAAAAAAGGTAATAAGGTCATATGCATAGGAAATTACCGTGTTTATCTGGCTAACCAGCTCCTTTTCATCCAGAAAAGGCTTCACATATACAGGAAGCTTCTTTTCGAGAATTTTAAGTTTTTTCTTTCTCTTCTCGCGAAGGGATTTTGTATATTCAGATACTTCAGCCATATTTAACACCGTTGGAATATTTAGTGCCTTAGTCGCACAAAAACAACTTCATATTGTATATTTTACTCCTTAAAGCACAAATATGCAAGTGTTATGTAAAGTTAAAATTATTTTTTATAAATATCAAATAGAAACTGTATTTTCTTCAAGATTCCTTAAATATAAATAAAATCATCTGATTTTACTTGATTTTATGGGCATATGATGATATGCTTACACTGAAGGAAAAGGATTTCAACATACTCGTTTGATTTAACACGGAGGTATTTTTATGAGCGTATCAGGAGTAGGTTCTTCATCAAATATTTACAGTCAGCTTGCAAGCGGAAGCCAGCTTATGACGGCTGCCGACAATGCTGCAGGAGTAGCCATCACGGAGCAGATGGAAGCGCAGATAAACGGCTATGATGCAGGCACACAAAATCTGGAGTCGCAGCAGGACGCATTAAATATCGCAGACGGTGCGACCCAGTCCATAATTGATTACGTACAGCGTATAAGAGAACTGGCTTTGCAGGCATCAAACAGTGCGCTTATGAGCTCTTCCGATCTTGATGCGATTCAGACGGAGATAGACCAGCTTAAGCAGGGCATTAGCGATGTAGCATCCCAGACTTCGTATAATACGAACAGTCTCCTGGATGAGGACACATCCTTTGATGCCGCCACAAGTGCAAGCGGATCATCAAACACCATAAGCACGTACAATTCCACTTTAGAGGCTCTTGGTCTTGCGGATTTTGATGTGACGGGTGATTTTGATATTTCGGTTCTTGATGATGCATTGGAGACTCTGACAAGCAGCCTTTCAAGCTATGGCGCACAGAGCAACGCCATTGACTATACTACGCTTTACAATTCAAGCACTGCTTACAACACGGCGTCGGCTCAAAGCCGTATAGAGGATCTTGACTATCCCCAGGC
Source organism: uncultured Lachnospiraceae bacterium (assembly GCA_905236845.1). Taxonomy (GTDB): domain Bacteria; phylum Bacillota; class Clostridia; order Lachnospirales; family Lachnospiraceae; genus RUG14243. The sequence continues at coordinate 84,113 of CAJOQM010000040.1, forward strand.
TGTATCCGAAAAGGAAAAGGAGAGACTCCTTCAGGCGTATACCTATATGGTTGAGAAGCACAAGAGAGAAGATAAAGAGAACGAAGTCAGGAATATTCTTGATACAAGCTGGGTTAAGTAAGGATTAAAAATCAGGAATATAGCGGTTTTTATCAGATATATACAGTCTGTTTACAATGGCGTTTTCCCCGGAATATTTAAGGGAAAGCACTGTTTTTTGCTTATCCGACATATCAACGGAGGTATCAGTCAAATCTCCGGGTTCGTCTGTTAAATTACCGATGGCTGTAAGCTTCCCGAGAAATTCCGGATCAAAAGCTTTTTCCGGAGGAACGAAACGATGTATGAATTGAAGCATCTGCCTTGATAAAGAAGAGTTCCGGGCATTTGCTCCGGGCATATCATAGTTTTCCTCTATTCTGTCTGTATCAGCACCTGCAATGCGTAAAACATCATGAATCTGCACGTTTGAATCTATAGGATTATATCCGTATACGGTAAGATTTGCACCAGGATATGAGGATTTAATTAAATCTAAAATAGATTTATATGATAGGGTTTGATTATAACGCATATATAACTCATCAAATGAAGGCATATGGGGGAAATTATCCTCCGGCCATGGGGCTTTCATATATTGATTATACATAGATTTAACATACTCATCCTGGCGCCTTAAATATATAATAATGCTAATCTTATCAAATTTCGATTTAAGAATATTATTAAGGCGCTCATGAAGAGATTTTGCAATTGTATCAAAGACAGCCTGATCCGGGAGCCCGCCTTTATAGTTATTTCCGTATAGTCCGACAGCTGTTCTGAACACTTCACTAAATAAACCTTCATGTGAGATAATAATAGTATTTGATGATTTATTTAATGCATGATTTAACATTTGTGCAAGTAATCTTTCAGTTTCGTCTTTTATCCGGCGGCATATTGAACTGCTTGAAAGATTGTCTATAAGCCCCATATTTTCCAGGGTTTCTCTTAAAAGAGCATAGGAAAATATAACATGAGAATAAAAGGGAGCCTCATATGCTCCTGTATAAGAAATACCATTTTCCTCCAGTTTTTCCCGGTTTTTGTAAAGAAAATTTTGAAGATAGGTAGAGCCTGTTTTCATATTTCCCATATGTAATATAATATTCATGGTTTTATTTTATACATAATATGATAGAATAACAAGTGCAAAATATAGATAAAGGAGAATTGCTATGAGCCTTAATGAAACGCCTTCAGGCGAAAGAGTCCATATTTCTTTTTTTGGATGCAGGAATGCGGGGAAGTCGAGTCTTGTAAACGCTGTTACAAACCAGGAGCTGTCCGTTGTTTCTGATGTCCGGGGTACGACTACAGATCCGGTACGTAAAGCCATGGAGCTGCTTCCAATAGGACCTGTTCTTATAATAGATACTCCTGGATTTGACGACGAAGGCTCTCTGGGAGAACTCCGTATTATAAAAACAAAGCAAATTCTTAATAAAACAGATATTGCTGTATTAGTAACGGATGCCGCTTTTCCTTTAAATGACACCGATAATGAATTAATCGCCCTTTTTAAGGAAAAAGAAATTCCTTATATAATCGCACATAATAAATCCGATTTATTGGATAATATTCCAAACGCTTCAGATAACGAGATCTGGACAAGCGCCCTAAAAAAAGATAATATCGACGATTTAAAAGAAATGATAGGACGTCTGTCTAAATCGGATAAAAAGGAAAATCCTCTTGTGTCTGATTTAATTAAGCCCGGAAGCTTTGTGGTACTTGTGATTCCCATTGATAAATCCGCACCCAAAGGCCGCCTTATATTGCCACAGCAACAGGTGATCAGGGATATATTAGATCATGGCTCAATCGCAGTCTGTCTGCAGGAGCCTGAGCTTGCAAATGTGCTGAATAATCCGGATTTAAAGATAGATCTTGTAATTACAGACAGCCAGATATTTGGTTCAGTATCAAAAATTGTGCCCGAAAGAATACATTTGACCTCGTTTTCAATTTTGATGGCAAGATACAAAGGCTTGCTTAACACAGCGGTAAAGGGTGTAAAAGCCATAGAAAGCATTAAGGACGGCGATTGCATCCTGATATCCGAGGGCTGTACCCATCACAGGCAATGCGAAGATATAGGCACTGTAAAGATACCTAAATGGCTAAAAGAATCTACCGGAAAAGATATAAAGATTGAAACATCCTCCGGTCAGGGGTTCCCGGAAGATCTTTCAAAATATGCATTGATAATCCATTGCGGAGGATGTATGTTAAATCAGCGTGAAGTATTATACAGAATGAAATGCGCCGAAGATCAAAATATCCCCATAACGAATTATGGAACAGCAATTGCATATATGAAAGGAATATTGGAAAGATCTGTTGCGATGCTTGAAATCCCCGGAAAATAGGGGATTTTTTGCTATTTCTTTTCGTTAAAGCAGGATTTAACGCATAAATAGATGCCGCTCTTACCCGGTTTGTTAATTGAAATATTAAATGCTCATGTGCATAATTTAATGCAATAATGTAGCATTTACTCTTTCTTAAAAAAGCAAATGCTACCCTTATTACTTTTTATAACAGTTTTTATAAAAGTTTTAAGATTGATGGACAATAATAGGTCGTATTTCTCGTTTTTTCATCTTTTTCCAAGATTCCATTATCTATAAAATCATCTAATATGTTATATAAAGTTGCTTTGCTTCCGGGAATCGAATTTTGCATTTGTTTAGCCTTAAATGCAGGCTTTTTAAATATTTCGTCTAGTAGGGTTATAGCATATTTTGAACTCATCTCATTTATACATATTTCTTTATATTCATTATATTTATATAGTATAGTTTGAGCTTTTAAAGTATTAAGTTCCGCTTGTTGTATTACGCCTTCAAGAAAATATATAATCCATTCGATGTAATTGTCTGACCTTGAAACATCTGATAGTTTATTTAAATACAAATTTCTGTCTTTTTCAAAATAAGCACTCATGTAAAATGTTGGAACAGGAAGCATATCTCTATAATATAAAAATAACGGAATCATCAACCTGCCTATTCTTCCGTTTCCGTCTTTAAACGGGTGTATCATTTCAAATTGGCAATGTATTAAAGCTGCTTGTATCAATATATCAATTTCTTCGTAGTGAATATAATTTTCTAAATTTGTCATATATTCTAATGTCAATTCTGGAGGAAGCGGTGTAAAAGTTATCGTTTCAGCATTTCCAATATAGTTCTGCTCTTTTTTGAATTCTCCCGGGCTTTTGCTTTGCCCTCTAACATTATCTAAAAGTATTTTATGCATTTCTTTTATAAGCCGAGAGCTAAGAGGTAATTTGTGAACCCCTTCTTCTGAACTATCAGATATTGTAGACATTTTATCTAAAGCAAAAAATAGAGCTGAACGATAATTCATTATCTCCTGCATTTCATCTTTTGAAATAGAAACATTATTTCCGGCATCATAGTTTATAAAATCCTCTATTGTTGCGTGTGTTCCTTCTAATTTTGATGATAACACAGCTTCTTGTGAAACTAGTGGTGACATTAAAAGCATAGGATTTATTGTATTTATTAGAAATCCTCTATATGCTCCCATTGCATTGTTTGCTTTTGAAATAAGCCTTATAATTCTTGTGTCACATAGTATATCAGACAAATCCAATGGTAAATTGCTAGGAATGTGAGGCGACGGCATAGAAAATTCATTTAATTCGATATTCATGTTAAACCTCCTTAGTTTAATGAATAGGATATTATTAGAACAAATAATTTTTAGTCTAAAAAAAACAATATTTTTAGATTATAATATCTCACAGTCTAAAAAATGTCAAATATTTAAACTTAAAGTCAAATGAAAATTTAGACAATTCAACAATAATGATTTAATATAAATCAAAACATTTCTTTACTCCTGCAGGTTAATGTAATCAAGGAGGTGCGCTATGAAGAATAAGCATTTAACCCTTAGTGACCGTATCACTATTCAAGAGATGTTAGAACGAAACCAGAGTTTCAGAGCTATAGCAAAAGCTCTTGACAAGTCAGTAACCTCAATTAGCCGTGAAATCAGGCGAAACCGCTATAAAAAGTCAAAAGCAAACTTCCGTGCGCTATGTGTAAAAACCACAGATTGCAGGCTGACGCATCTGTGTGGTGATGATTCCTGCCGTAATTTTTGCGCTCAATGCATGGAGGTCTGCAACACGGATAAATGTCCTGAATACGAGCCAAGAATATGTCCCAACCACAACAACGCTCCTTTCGTATGTAATGGCTGTGATGAGGAAAAGCGTAGGCAATGCCGCTACGAACGCTACTACTACGATGCCCGGTTAGCACAATCTGCATACGAAAAGACATTAAGCTCATCAAGAGAAGGCGTATCCCTGTCGGTTGATGAAATGGAGCGCATAATACCACAGGGAAAGAATTTCGATATCCTTCAACAATCCGATGCTGATTTGATAGCCAATAACATAAATAGCTATCCGAGAGTAAATCTTAACAATACTACTCCATACAAACTTGCCGAACTATTGATAGGAAAACCATTTTTAGAAAATCTTGGGTACTATGAAATAAGTAGAGATGAGGTTATCTTAAAGCCCTCACTACTGGATAAAAGATTAAGATAGTCAAAAAACTAATAACTACCGATAATCTTGCAGGAGTAAATGAAACATATCCTTATAAATAACAGGGATGTTGCATTTATTTTTTCAAGAAAATATCGACATCCTCGCTTAAAATGCGCCTTTCTTAAAATTGTTCCCCGATATCTATAGTAAACACATCCCTATAAAATGCCATTGTGCTGCACTTACCGTTTCATAAAACATTCTGTTTCAAAGTGTAGCATTTAGTTCTGCAAGTAACGCTCTTACCCGGTTTACCCGGCTTTGCACACGCTCATCCTCGCATCATTCTCTCGAAAATATCGACGGCAAAGCAACCAAATACATACTAACGCACGCAACAACAAAGTCCGGGCATCAAAACAATCCTTCAATCAATATCATTTTCTGTACGGAAGGCACAGATAAGCCCCTGCGGTTATGTTGTCCGGGGAATCCAGTCTGTTAATATATACGATTTCATCTATATATTCATCCAATGTATCATAACCTTTATTCATATGATCGGATGCGATTTGTGTCAGAGTCTGCCCTTCCTGTATTCTTACCGAGGTATATCTAACTTTTGAGGCGTTTGTATCAGCTAAGGTTCTTAATGCAAAAAATCCCATCATTAAGACAAAAATCAACGTAAATCCAATTATTGCCCGTAATACTTTTCTTTTGTAATCCGATACTGATGCAAATCTTCTCATAACAAAACCTCCTCGTACCTCTTAAAAAAAATCATATAGCGAACATCTATTCCGAACGACTGTTCTCGAACATATTATCACCCGAACGATTGTTTGTCAATAGTTTTTGCAAAAATTTTCGAACAAAATTTCGGAATATATGTTTGCTTTTTCTCCGAACATATGTTATAATGCATTTGTATTTATTTTTTCTGTAAGCAAAGGAGGTTTTATATGGCCGGAAACGGAAAAATCACAAAAAAACAATCCGAAATATTGGAATGTCTCAAAAATCATATTTTAAGCAAGGGCTACCCTCCCACTGTCAGGGAGATTTGTGAAGCTGTGGATCTGCGCTCTACTTCTTCTGTACATGCCCATCTTGAAACGCTGGAGAAGAACGGATACATCACCCGGGATCCTACAAAGCCCAGGGCTATCGAGATTAATGATGATGCATTCAATCTTACCCGCCGTGAAGTGGTAAATGTACCCCTGGTAGGACAGGTTGCTGCGGGTATGCCTATTCTTGCTACGGAAAATATCGAAAATTATTTTCCCATTCCCTCCGAATATATGCCGAATGCCCAGACTTTTATGCTTAAAGTCAAGGGTGAAAGCATGATTAACGCCGGAGTTATGGACGGAGACATTATTATAGTCCAGCAAGCTGATGTGGCGAGAAACGGTGATATGGTGGTTGCCCTGGTGGAGGATTCTGCTACCGTAAAGACGTTCTATAAAGAAGAAGGCCATATCAGACTTCAGCCCGAGAATGACACCATGGATCCCATTATAGTCGATGACGTGGCTATTATGGGCAAGGTGATCGGACTGCTCAGATTTTATTAAAAATGTTATAATGCGTTCCCCATAACGCAAATATACCCTGCGGCAATCAGGATTTCCCGATAAACCGCAGGGTATAATTATAAGAAGGGTTTATGTGATTTTTCTATAATGCGTTTGTATAGATTTATTCATCCTGCAGGCGCTGAATCATATCCCACATACCTTCTACGCTGTTAAAGTTTGCGGGAATGATTTCCTCGGCAGGAACGCTTATATCATATTCATCGTTAATCTCTGCTATGATCTGAAGGACGGTAAGTGAATCAATATATTTACCGTCTACAAGATCCTTTGTGTTTTCGAAATCAACGTCGTCTCTGATGTCAGCTAAAATTTCAAGTAAAGTATCCATGTCTGTTCTCCTTTCAAAAACAATTTAAAATGCAAAGGGTATAACCCACATTATTAATAATATCACAAATTCGGCAATTCCTAAAGCCATTGCATATTTTGCAGCCCGCAAAACCCCTCTTCTGTTTTCGGGAGTCTTTTCGGATTCGGGCATTACAAAAAGGGAATCGAAGGCAGTTTCCTGCTTTACGGTTCCTTTTGCAAAGAACGAGACTCCCACCATAAACAGAACATTTACTACCATTCCCACAAAAGCATGGTCAAACCATACGGGAAGAGATGCGCCGGATATGGCGGTATATAGGCGGATGGTAAAGCAGGTCACAAAGCCCGAAAGCATACCGGCAAAAGCTGCCTGGGGGGAAATCTTCTTAAAGAAAATGCTTGCTATAACCACAGGCATCCAGGACGCCGCAACTATAGCCCCTCCAAAGAGCATTATCCAAAAAAGCGCCGGTGGATTAATTATACAAAAAGCCAATACCGCAAGGGATGTAATTATCATTGTAATCTGCCCTACTCTAATAGGATTCTTACTCTTCTTTCCAACTATATCGTTGGAGAAAGTGGCTCCTATAAGGGAAAGAAAAGTTGTCGCAGATGATATACCCGCAGCAAGAACTCCGGTAAGCAGGATTACCCCAAGGATCTTCGGCATCATATTCATAGCCGCCCAGATAAGTACCTTGGATGAATCCTCTAAATTAGGATTAACAAGATTCACAAATACGCAAATTATGGCAACGATAAATTCTATAAGAAATATTCCCAAAGCTGCAGGCACACAGGAAGAAACAACGGTCCTTTCATCCTTTGCCATAAGGTAACGGCTCGACTGCCAGGGTCCTACCATGGCAACGCTCATCCAGACAATACCGTTTATAAAGCCCCAGATAATGCTTTGGATGCTGCTTCCCGCAAGGACGCCAACGACTCCTTCCCAGGAAAGATAATTGTGTAGCGTAGGGCTCTTGGAAATAGTTTCTATGGATGTAAACCATCCGCCTGTCTTCGCAGCGATAAAACAAGCTCCAATTATAAGAGCTATGGTAAAAAACGAAGCCATTATGGTATCCGTTATCAAGACGCCGCTTGAGCCTGCAATAACTGTTATAAATGTAAAGACTATCATTGCAATGAAAATACAAAGATTATAGTCAAGCTCAGTTACTGCGCTCATAAGAGTTCCTATGCCCTGCATTACGGATATAAGATAAACAAACATCATAATCAAAGCCGTAACGGTCGCCAGATTCTTAAGAGCCTTTGAGCCAAATCTTTTTTCGAAGAATTCGGGAATCGTCATTACTCCGGATCGCCTTAAATATCTTCCGAAAAAAACGCTTCCGAATATGTAGCCCGTTGAAGCCATAAGGCCACAGATAATAAGTCCGTTAAATCCGCCTTCGTAAAAGCATCCCGCATCTCCCATAAACATGCCGGTGCTGGTATAGGATGCCACAAGAGATCCCGCTATAAGCACAGCAGGAGCACGCCTTCCGGCTACATAATAATCATCTATGGTCTTTACATACCGGCTCACAATAACTCCGACAAGTATGTATATCACTATGGAAATACATATTCCTATAAAATAGATATTCATTAATCTTCATCCTTTCCGTATTCTCTTTTAAGCCTGATGTAGGAAAAAAGTCCCACACCAAAGGACCATGCGCTTACAAAAACAGCAATAAATAGTTCTTTCATTTCTTTTTCCTTTCTTCCTCAAATTGCTTTGACATTTCTTTTAATTTAGTTCTGTCTATTTTGCCGTTAAGATTATGGGGCATTTCAGGAAGCTTATATCTTCTGCCCGGAAGCATGTAATCTGTAAGCATTCCCTTAAGGAAATTGCCAAGCTCTTTGGGCTCAATATCCCCTTCGTAAAACAGCACTATCCTCTTCTTCTCTTCATTATAAACGCAGGCGCATTCCATTACGCTTTCACATGAATTTGCGGCAGTCTCGATTTCTCCAAGCTCTACCCTGTGACCCATATGCTGAATCTGGAAATCCGCCCGGCCCACATAAATAAGCTCGCCGTATTCGTTATATCTGACCAGATCTCCCATACGGTATATCTTTTCGGGATAATTGTCGTTAAGAGGATTTTGCACAAAAACTTCATCCGTCTTTTCGGGATTTTTGTAATATCCGAATGAAAGCGAGGGTCCCTTTATGCAAAGCTCTCCTATGCCGTCTTTATCAATGGGCTTATTATTTTCGTCCAATATCAAAATCTGGGTGTTTGGATAAGGTATTCCAATGGGAAGTGTATCCGTATCCTCAAAATCCCTGTCGATTTTGTAATATGTGGCTCCATCTGTTGCTTCAGTAGACCCGTAGCCGTTTATATAAAAGGCTCCGGGGACATTTTCCCGCCATTTTCGTATAACGGGTATGGGCATTACCTCTCCGCCGAATACGACCTTCTTCACACAGCTGATATCGGCAATGCCAAAAGCATTTGTGTTTGCGATCATTGCCATGGCAGAAGGCACCCAGTAAAGGAAAGTTATATTATTTTCCGAAATATACTTCATAAGCATGGCCGGGAAAGAATAATAGCTTGAAGGAACGATATGAAGGGTGCATCCGTTCTGGGCGCAGGCGTAAATATCCGTTCCTGCCATTACAAAATAAAACGGAACCTGGCTAAGGAGCCTGTCGTCTTCTTCGAGCTCATATACCTGCTTTGCGGCTTCAAGATAGTTTATATATGCTCCGTGTGATGTCGTTACACCCTTGGGGACTCCTGTAGAACCCGATGTAAAAAGAACATACATCAAATCTGTAGGCTGCATATTAAAACGGATTTCAGAAAGCAGATCATCATCGGCATCCAGCGAAATCAAATCTTCTACAATAAGCTTTTGTGCAGAAGATTCGATTTTGTCTGCGTGTGCTCTGTCCGTAAGTATCGCTTCGGGATCCAGGGTATCAAGAATCTTCTTTATCCTTGCATCAGGCATATCAACGTCAAGAACAGTATAATAATTTCCGCTGTATCCAACGGCGTACATTGCCTCAAGGCAAATTATTGATTTTTCAAGAAATACCGCCACAGGCTTATGAAAGATCCCTTTCTTTGCAATACCTGTTGCAATATTTCTCGAATCTTTGCGGACTTCGGCAAATGTAACGCTTCTTTCGGGCTCTGTATAAGCCGTTTTATCCGGAAGCCGCACTGCCGTTTCATCCAGATAATCGGGAATTATCTTAATCATGATTTCCTCCTGTTAATTTGCATAATATGATACGTGCACGCTCTTTCTTCGGCGCTCACCGTCATCTCCGTTTACTTTTTTTACTATAACGCGGAATGTATATTTGCCGCTATTCTCCGGTACAAACCAGGCTTCTGATGACCAGTCGTATGTCCTGAATGTAACGAATTCTTCCGCTTCTTCATCATAATACTGGAAAAGGTATTTTACGTAAACCATAGAGCCGGCACGGGCATACGCCTGAAGCTTTATTCCGGAGCCGTTTTTGGCTGTCGCTACAAGCTCCACATTGTCAATCCAGTCAACGGAAGCCGCATAGCTGTCCCAATCCCAATAAAACTTGGAATTTAAGTTGCTTCCGTCGGAAGTCTTTGTAAGCAAAGTACCCAGAGCTTTGGAAAAAGCCGTAGCACCGGTAACATTGCAGTGGTTCTCATCTTTAAAATACTCACTGCTGTATTCGAAAAGATCCGAATGCGCCACATTGAAATCATAATAATTTACGTCGTAATTTGAAAGCAGCCGCTTTATATATGTAAGCTTTTCAAAATAATTATTTCCCCGGGCAAGAACTTTGGCCGCAGGATACGGCGGAACCACAAAGGTAAGCTTTACATTATTCTCATCGCATATGTTAATAATATCCTTTACCGTATCAAGAGCATCTTCATTGATGTTCCCCGCACTCCAGGCCTTTGTGTAAACAGATAACCTGCTAAAATCGAGAGTATAATGAAAAGGCTTAAATCCGTCTTCCTCACGAATATTGTTTGTATCCGAAATAACAGCCTCATCAAGCCCCAGTTTAACCCTCATTTCATCCTGGAAAATCTTATCCTTAACTCTCATCCTGTTTACAAGCCAGGGAAAAAGATAATTCACAGAGAATGTAGTATCCATATACTCGGGATCAAACATATATTTAAGGCTGCGGTACAACCTTCCGGGGATAGCGGTTCCCTTGTTTTGGGCATGGATAAAGGACGCTTCTGCCCTGGCGTTGTGGTTCTGATCGTTTAAAAGGTAATAGTCGTCAAACACAAACACCGCCTGGGATATATTATGATCTTCGATTGCTGTAAGCAGCGCTTCTCTTGAAAGATAAAACGTCTGGGAATTTGTCCCCATGTTGTATGAAGTAAGCCCCGTATATTCATCTACAACGGAAGGGTCGATATCTTCGTAGCATGCGGAAGTCCCGATATAAATCATATCAATATCCGTATCAGCTTTGGCTCTGTATTTATCCCACATTTCTGAACTGCTTGAACAAAACGGCTCGACAAAAAAGCTGAAAAGTCCGTTAAATACAGCAAACAAAGCTATGAAAAAGAGGATTTTCCATAATCTCTTAAAAATTCGCATAAAGGAAACCTCCTCCCACGTTTTGGAATATAAATGCGGAAAGCATTGTAAAAATCAAAAGACACAGGATAAAGCTCTGAGTAACAAAGCTTCTGTTATTAAGCCATACCCTCATATCACCTTTTATTTCTTTAATTACACTTCTGACAGTTACGACAACCAAAGCGATTATAAGGAATGTCATTTTAAAAACATCGCCCTCGCCTTTAAAAATCGTTGACTGCAATATTGTATTAAATCCCGTAAAACCAAGGTCGGGACGGGTATACAAAAGAAGCATGGCCGAAGGTATCAAAGCTACATTTCCTATCATTACTATAAGTTCTCCGAAAGCTACAAGAAGATCTGTTCTTATAACCTTCCATACATGAAGTATTTTTGATGTATCTTTCAGATGCAGTATCTCGTTTGTTTTTGCAAAAACCGGCTTAAAAAGCTCGCCCAGGCTTATTAAAACACCGTTATAAAGACCCCAGACCACATAATTCCAGCCGGTGCCGTGCCATATGCCCACAAGGAAAAATATAACGATATTTCCAACTACCGCAGGGAAGATGCGGCCAATCTTGCCAAAATGCTTGCTGCCCCATTTCATAAGGGAAAGCATAGGCTTTGTAACAGCCAGAGGATAAAAGATATAATCCCTCATCCAGTCGCCTAACGTAATATGCCATCTGTGCCAAAAATCTGCAAGAGTCGGGGAAAAATAAGGCTGGTTAAAGTTATCCTTTAGCTTAAATCCAAAGAAGCCCGATACCGCAAGCACCATATCGATACCGCCGGAAAAATCACAATAAAGCTGTACAAGGGAAAGCAGTACTCCCATAAGCACAGTAGTACCCGAGGTATCGACAATATTATTAAATGCAGCCTCAACCATAGGCTCCATTACATCTGCTATTGCATATTTTTTCAGAAGGCCGAAAGCAAAAAGAAAGACGGAATATTTAAACAAGCCAAAATCGAATTTATGTTTTTGTCTGAACTGGACGCCCAAAGAATCGTATCTGCTGATAGGTCCCTGAATCATCTGGGGGAACCAGGATACGAAAAGCAGGAATCTTAAATAATTGGGCTCATATTCGTATTTATCCATATAAACATCAAAGAAATATGAAAGAGCCTGGAATGTATAGAAAGAAAGCCCCAAAGGAAGAACGAGCCCCTTTGTAAAATTAAAAACCTTAAAAGCGGCAAGATTTCCTATTATAACAGAAACCACTACAACAAGGATAATGCGCTTTTTTATTGTAAATACAGATTTAAGCTTCTTTTTGTCCTCACGGGTCAGCTCTTTATTTTTCTTTTTTTCCCGGAAAGAAATATTCATCCTTCCGATGATCAAAGCCGCCAGCCAGACAATAAATGAAATTATGATGATTATAGAAATGTATGACTTCCCAAGCCATGCGTAGAACGCAAGACTTCCCGCAAGAAGCAAAACCCATTGGATCCTGCTACAGACTGTATAATATAAAATAGCCAAAATCAGGACAAAAGCCAGAAATAAAGCCGAATAAAACTGCATATCTTCCCCCAAATGCTATTATGAGATATTTGGAATCCCCCGAAAATCCCACAGCTGGTATTATACGATAAAATTTATAAAAAAGATAGAGAAAATTTATATTTTGTCAAGATTTGGTCAAATTGTCCAAAGAAATATCTTTCCCGTCCGCCCAAATCCTCTCGATATTGTAAAATTCCCTGTCTTCCGTAAGGAAAATATGCACTATAACATCAGAACAATCAAGAAGGATCCAGCCGGAGCCTCTTCTTCCCTCGGGTTTGGGTGTTTTTATCCCTTCTTCAGAAAGCACCCGTTCCACTTCTTCAAGACATGCATTTAACTGATTGTCATTTGACGTCGAAGCAATTACGAAATAATCCGCAACAGGCGTGATTCCTCTTATATCAATTATTTTTATATCCGATGCTTTCTTTGCATCAAGAGCTTCGTATACGATTTTTGCTTTTTGGGCTGCGTTTAATCCTTCGTTATTTAATGTATCCTTACTCATTTGATGTTCCTTTTGTTTTATTTAAATAATAGTCATATGCTTTAACAGCTTGCGGGTCTATGAATCCCCCGATTCTGTTAATATAATTTATTGTATTTTTAAATATTTTTACAAGGCAAAGATCGATATCCTCAAAAGCAATCCTTCTTATATAAGGCAGGTTTTTTATTTTGTATCTGCCGGGCTCAATATAATCCGCAATAAATATAATCTTTTCAAGAAGGCTCATATCGGGAGCCCCGGTAGTATGAAGCCTTATGGCGTTTAAAATCTTTTCGTCTTCAATGCCGTAAATATCTTTTGCAACCAAAGTTCCCGCTTTTGAATGAAGGAGCTGGGGGGCATTTATCTCGCTTTTGGTAACCTCTATACCCGCATTTTTAAGGATTTCAAGGTTTTCCGCATCGCTGTTACACTTTGCGCAATCATGAAGCAAAGCCGCCAATATGGCATCATTCATATCACATCCCCATTTAAGAGCCATTTGGGCTGCGGTATAAGCCACCCCCAGAGTATGAATAAACCTGGTATGTTTAAGTGTTTCTTTAAGCTTTTCCGTAACAGGTTTAAAATCCTTTGGAATGGCAAAGGGAAGGTCGCAAACACCGTAAAATCCGTTTAAATAAATAAGAGCAAATACTTCCGAAGGTATATACGAAAGCAGGCTGTCGGGATTTTTTGCAAGCATTTGTCTTATCTTCGAAGAAGATATATCAACCTGCTTCATGGAAAGCACTAAAACACCGCAATTATATCTTTTAGACACTTCGTCCGTAAGCTTCATCGCATCGCTATTGCTTACGCCGTCTCTTCCGGCAACCAAAAGATCTGCGTTTTCGCATATTATTTCCGGATTTTTCCAGGTATCAAGATCCCTTAAGGAATCATATCCCATTATAAAATAAAGCCTGTCATCGGGATAAATCTCTTTAAAATGCAAAACCGTTTCAAAGCTGTATCCCGTAGCATTTTTATTTATCTCATAATCAGAGATTTCAATGCGGGAATCCATTATATTATCCAGAGCCTCATGCAGTAAAAGGAGCCTTTGGGAAGCTTCCAGCATATCGCTTTTATTTTTATGAGGCGGGTCGGATGCCGGAATAACAATAAGCCTGTCAAGCCCTACGTCATCAAGAGCCGATTGCATTATGGAAATATGTCCCTTATGGACGGGATCAAAGCTCCCGCCGAAAAGACCGATTTTTTCACTCATCGGCATCATCTACCTCATCATCAAGATATTCAAAAGTAAGCCCGCATACGCAAACCGTATCGTTTTGGGAAAGGCCTATTTTTTTAAGCTCTTCTATAATATTGTTTTCCCTCATGAATTTCTGGAAGAAAACAAAGCCCTTTTCGGATTCAAGGTTCGTATATCCAAGCATCTTTTCGACTCTTGGGCCTTCAACCATATACATCCCCTCTTTTTCGTCATAATAGACATTAAAGGGTTCATCGTCATATCGGGAAACTTCGGGGAAATATTCCTGCTCAAAGACATAGGGGGCATCTTCTATATCTTTTAATTTATTTAAAACACCGTAGAGAAGCTCTTTAATTCCTTTGGATGTAGCGGCGGACATTAAATAAATATCAGCGCTTACCCCTTTTTCTTTAAGAGCTTTTTCCATTTGTTCTTTGGCTTTTTCACCTCCGTCAGGTATTATGTCAACCTTATTCATGGCAATTACCTGGGGCTTTTTAATAATATTTAAGCTATAGGATTCTAGCTCTTTATTTATGGCGAAAAAGTCCTCTATCGGGTCTCTGCCCTCGCACCCCGAAGCATCGACTATATGGATTATAAGCCTGGTTCTTTCTATATGGCGCAAAAATTCATGACCAAGACCCTGCCCATCGGCTGCCCCTTCTATAAGACCGGGGATATCCGCCATTACAAAGGACTGTGAATCTCCGAGATCTACCACCCCGAGGTTCGGGCTTAAAGTCGTAAAATGATAATTCGCAATCTTTGGGTCTGCGTTTGTAACATTGGAAAGGAGCGTTGATTTGCCAACGTTCGGAAAGCCCACAAGACCGACATCCGCTATTACCTTAAGCTCCAATACAACTTCAAGCTCTATTCCGTCGGTGCCTGGCTTTGCATAACGGGGAGCCTGCATGCGGCTGGTTGCAAAATGCTGGTTGCCAAGGCCTCCTTTTCCCCCTTCAAGAACCACCTTTTTCATATGGCTTTCAGGAAAATCCGCAATAACCCTGCCGGATGAAGCCTCCTTGATAACGGTTCCGGGAGGAATCTTAAGGATCAGATCTTCGCCGGATTTTCCGTGACAGTTTCTCTTGCCGCCTTCAGCTCCGTCTTTTGCGGAATATTTCTTGTTGTGGCGATAATCGGAAAGAGTATTAAGACCTTCGTCGGTTTCGAATATCACGTTTCCGCCGTCTCCACCGTCTCCGCCGTCGGGGCCTCCGTTTGGGACATACTTTTCCCTGCGGAAAGAGACGTGACCGTTTCCGCCGTTTCCGGAGCGTATGACTATTTTTACTCTGTCGCTGAACATAGAAAAACACCTAAAGAAAAAGCCGCCGCAAAAGCGGCAGCTTTCACAAAAACCAATTTAAGCTTCAGTTCTGGGGTAGACCGAAGCTACCTTGCGGTCTCTGCCCTTTCTCTCAAAGCGAAGAATACCGTCTGCGGTAGCAAACAAAGTATCATCGCCGCCCCTGCCAACGTTTACACCGGGATGTATCCTGGTGCCGCGCTGCTTGTAGAGGACGTTTCCTGCCTTTACAAACTGTCCGTCAGCTTTCTTGGGTCCTAAGCGCTTGGATTCAGAATCCCTGCCGTTCTTTGTGGAACCAACGCCCTTCTTGTGGGCGAAAAATTGAAGATTCATGCTAAGCATAATTATACCTCTTTCTTCTCAATACGTACGAATTTGTCGCCGTAACGCTTCCTGATACCTTCCGTCCCTAATACTAGGGATTTTAAAAGAAGCTGGACATCTTCGTCCCTGTAACCTGTAACCTCGCATTCAATAAGTCCTTCTATTTCGTTGGACGTAACGTTAAGGTCTGCCTCTGTGAGGCGCTCAAGAGAATTTACGGTGTTGATGACCAATGCGGAAATCCCCGCACAGACGATATCCTCACCCTTATCACCGTATCCTGTATGACCTTCCGATTTAAAGCCGCATATCAATCCGGCATCGTCCCTCAAAAAGATGACTTCTGTCATGGCAAAGCCCTCAATTAACCGTTAATCTTGTCTATCTTTACTCTTGTATAGGTCTGTCTGTGACCGTTCTTCTTGTGATAGCCGGTCTTTCTCTTGAACTTGTAGACGATGACTTTCTTGCCTCTCGCCTCTTCCATAACCGTGCCGTCTACGCTGGCTCCGGAAACCGTCGGTGTGCCGATCTTTGCACTGTCACCGAAAATACCGAGAACCCGGTCAAATGTAACCTTTTCTCCTGCACCGACGCCGAGCTTTTCGACATCGATAATGTCACCTTCGGAAACCTTATACTGCTTTCCTCCGGTCGCAATCACTGCGTACATAATATTCCTCCTGATGTAACTATTCGCCGGCTGCGGCGCTTTCGAAACTTCCCGAAAGACTTACAAAACCTCGCCGGGCGGCATACTGACATAATTTACCACAATTTCACAGGCAAGTCAAGAGAAAATTGCGAGAGGTCATCATCTTTCCCTTTCGCTCACCGATGCGCATTCCTGCTCACCGAAAAAGCCTTCTTTAGCTTCACCGGGAAAAACCCCAGCGCATCCACCACACTCTCCGTCTTGTTGTTATATTTAAAGAAGAAAAGCAGAGCCAGGAAAATATCCCAGTCCATACCTGCTTCCCCTGCTTCTATCGCATTGTAATCCGATTACGGCACCCATATCTTGCCTCGTATTCCCTGGCAATCGACAAAAAATCTATGTCAATATTTAAATCTCTCAAATATTTACAGATTATCTCTCCATTTACTCCGGCGCCGTATATACACATTTTTTTAGTTTCATAAGCAAGAGTCTTGATACATGAATAATC
>CAJOQM010000041.1 GCA_905236845.1 uncultured Lachnospiraceae bacterium
CAAAGTCGCCGCCCAGACCTAGGTAGCCGTCGTCATCGACATATGCGGCGTCGCCAGTACCGTCGCCGGGCGAGCGCAGCCACCAATTGCCGTTACCGGCGTAGCTTGTAGATGAAGACACCCAGCAACCCTGTTCACTTGCATAGGCAGTAACAGTAGCCTGCCTTGCTTTATCATACACCGAATAATCGGTATTAAAGCCATAGTTGCTGTTCAGTCCTTCAGATATGGAGAGCAGATAGATCTTATCCGTGGTATCAGCGCCACCCTCGGTGTTGGAATAGGGATTGTTATCATTTGTCGCCGTAGTAGAAATGATGGCGGATTGTTCAGTCTCAGTGAAAGCTTTATTGATAAAAGAATCTGTATATACATTTCCTTCCAGCCCGTTCAGCCACTTCCTTAACGTGCAGGTCTCCCATGTAACACTTGTATCTTCATTATTATACGGCTTGCAGTCCAGGATCTTATCCGCCAGAAGGAACGCATCATTCCCGTCCACGGAAAGCACCCGCCACTGGATAGGCTCTGTCGTAGCTCCCGTAGAGTCGGACTGGGGATAGTTTCCAAATTCCACCAGATCCCAGGTCACTACTTCCACTCCATCAACAGTACTGGTGGTAGGTCCGGAGACTTCAGTTACGGACTTCGCCTCGGCAGTCACTGTGCCTGCATCTGCCGTGCCGCTCCCGGCAAGATCTGCACCCGTAATCCCGGCAAGACTCCCGGTAAGCGCCATAGCGGCTGACAGCGCCAGCGCTATGAATTTCTTGATACTTTTGTTTTTCATACTATTGATTTCTCCTTAAAAGTTTTCATAAAAAAAACACCGGCTATAAAGCTTCTAACGCCTTACAGATGGTGCTCATTACCGCACTTTGTTAAATTATTGACAAAATCAAAGGGTGCTACACCTGCCTGCCTGCCACGAGATTGTCCGCCTTACGCATTTGCATGTCAATAACCTTTCTTAAAAAATTCACACTTTCTACACAAAAAAATTTTACCATACTTCTCCATGCTCTGCAACTGAAAATCTCCCCCTGTTTGCGCATCTGCTTCCGGCCAATAAAATAAATCCGTCTTCCATCAAACATTGAAATTTGCCTGTACAAATGGTATTATGTGCATCGTTAGGTAAAACTAACCAAAATACAGGCGGACCCGGCAAGCCGGATCTTCCGCCAAAAAATAAGGAGAATGTATGATTTTAACAGTATTTCTTTCAATAGTCATATGCGCAGCGGTATCGCTAATGATGGTATCAGGTGTGGCGTTTATTCAGGATGTAAAAATGTTTTCCTCGGCGCCAAAAGAAGCAAGGGATGTGCTGCTCCCAAGAGATGAGGAATTGTTTTATGGAGCCAGAGCATTTGGATGGCTGCTTATGGTATTTGCCGTCCTTATGATACTTGGAGCATTGGTGATTGCCATCTGGGACGGCTTTCGGAGCGGGTATTCTTTTTGGCAGTTTTTTATAAGGCTTTTATTTCTGTTTACTGTTTATAAAGTCTATGACATGGTTTTCTTTGATTATTTCCTGCTTTTAAGGTTTAAGTTTTTTCAGCATTATTACCCCGAAGCAAAAAATGTAATGGACGGCAAGAAATACGGGTTCAATATTAAGAGCCAGCTGCTAAAGCTCCTGGTAATCTTCCCGGCGGTTTCGGCTCTTGCTGCGTGGATTTGCCATGTTTTGGGATAGTGTCGCAGGTGTCTATGACATCTTTGCAAATATAATAAACAAAAAGACTCACAAAGAGCTAAAGAAACTCGTGTCCGCTCAGATTTCGCCGGAGGATGCGGTGCTTGAATGCGCCTGCGGTACAGGGCTTTTGACGGCTGTTATCGCCCCTAGCTGCCGTAAGCTTACGGCGACGGATTTTTCAGAGAATATGCTGAAAAAGGCCGAAAGTAAATGCTCTGCCTACGACAATGTGTCCTTCGCTAATGCGGATATCACATCCCTGGACTATGCAGACGGATCTTTCGATAAAGTTGTTGCGGCAAACGTCATTCATCTGCTGGATGAACCGGTAAAAGCTGTAAAGGAGCTGGACCGGGTCTGCAAGGCAGGCGGACTCCTTATAATCCCCACATATATGAATAAAGACACTGCTGGCAAGACCAGCGGCTTCGCAAAGACAGTGGGAAAGGCGGGGGCTGATTTTAAGAGACAGTTTACATTTGATTCTTATGGAGATTTTTGGACGGAACTGGGGTACAGTGATGTTTCCTGCACCATGATAGAAGGCCGTGTGCCCTGCGCTGTCGCAATAATAAAGAAACCCCCGGCAAAGTAGCAAATGCTTCGCCGGGGCAGCTATCGCAATCGACCGATCAATAGCCGCCTTCGAGACTTTTAATGGTAATCTTTATCTCACCATCTGCAGTAATCGTTATCACGGCATATGTCTGTTGGCGTCCCCTTTGCCTGGGCTGGGCAATGCTTCCGGGATTAAGTATATATACATTGCTCCCGGGGTCACGCTCCAAAAGAGGCTCGTGAGTGTGCCCGAAAAACACGATATCCGCACCGTTTCTGATACCCCGGGCAAGGATTTCCCGCGTTCCCCACTTCACGCCATAGCTGTGGCCGTGAGATACGAAAAATCTCTTTCCGCCCTCTTCGAAATTAAGCTCGGCAGGCAGGGAGCTGTCGGAGTCGCAATTCCCCCGCACCGCAAGAAACGGTATCCCGGTTTCATCTCCCAGCGCCTTTAACCCCGGGTCGCAGAGGTCTCCGCAGTGAATCATCAAGTCATATGGTTTTTCTATCTTCGCCACCTCTCGGACAAGTGCAGACCTTCCGTGAGAATCGGATATGGCAATTATTTTTGTTTCTTTCATGTGTTTGTTCCTAAGCTTTCTTATTTTAAAGAACCGCTGATTAATTCTAATTAATCCATATTATGCGTCAGGTGGGTGCCAGTCGCTCAAACAATGTCCTCGACTGCTGCGCAGTCTGCGGCACTACCCTGGTCCAGCTCCTTTACAAACCCCACATCGGTCCTTACAAACCCCATTTTCCTAAGATATTCTTCGTGCCCCGGGCTTTTGCCGGAAAACTCCAGCCTGTGCACTCCATATTCAGGCAGCATGTCGTACAGAAATTCCCCGACGGAGGTGTCCCTGTATGCGGGCGTGGCATAGTCGATAATGATTCGCACCACTCCTTCATCTGTCTTGTTCCCCAGAAGGATTCCGGCCGGGACGGTATCACAGGTGACGATAAAAGCCATATCGCAGTCTCCCGAGGCCTCTATTGCTGCGGGGGAAAAGTACTTCAGAATATCCTCCCTGTAATATTCCACAAGATATCCCATCGTCCCGGTTCCTGCCTTTGCCTTTATCAGGTCGTAATGCTTCTCTCTTTTGCCCAGCTGTATCAGCCGGTATATATTTATGATAACCAAAGCCCCGTTCATAAGAGCCGTCGGATACGAGCGGATTACGAAAGCATAAATCATAAAAATAACACTACCTGCGGTATTAACGACTCTAAGCCTCTTTACAGAGGTCATGAGCATAGATACAACCACAAGAAGCGACCCAAGGTATCGCTAATTGTCAAGGTAGTTGTCAGTAAAAAGCTGTTAAAATTTTGTTACTATCATGTTCCTCTTGCTTGTCCGGTTTTACCATGAC
>CAJOQM010000042.1 GCA_905236845.1 uncultured Lachnospiraceae bacterium
ACCGTCTCTATCCCGCCCGTTGCCGGAAACATGTCCACGCAGCAAAGGCGCTGCACCTGATAGCCGGCCTGCGTAAGGGAGGCAAGATCACGAGCGAGGCTTGTAGGCTTGCAGGATACATATACCATGTTCTCCACGCCATAAGCTGTAATTTTTGCGAGAGCCTTAGGATGGATGCCGTCCCGGGGCGGATCCAGGATGATAAAATCCGGCTTTTCCCCGATGTCATCCAGCGCCTTCAGTACATCACCACAGATGAAATCGCAGTTTGAAAGACCATTACGGGAAGCAGTTCGGCGGGCAGATTCTACCGCTTCTTCCACGATTTCCACGCCGATGGCTTTATCCGCCACAGGCGCCATAAGCTGGGTAATGGTTCCCGTACCGCTGTATAGATCGTAGATAACGGGCTTCATGCGCCCGTTTTCATGACGGGTTCCGGCTGCGGCATACTCTCTTACTTTGCCGTACAAAACCTCTGCCCCCGCAGAATTCGTCTGGAAGAAAGAAAAGGGAGTGATAGTAAAATCAAGCCCCAGCAGCCTTTCTGAAAACTCTCCCTCTCCGTAAAGCGCCGTAGTTCCTTCATCTATCACGGCATCCGCAAGAGAATTGTTGCGCACATGAATGATACCCTTTATAGGATCATCCAGACAAAGAAGCTTCAGCGTCTCTACCCAGCCTTTAAGCAAATCCTCCTCCCGGAGAGCTTCTTTTGGCAATTTGCTTTCATCTGCCGTAACAAGACATACAAAATTTTCTCCGGTAAACTCTCCACGGCGAAGCACCAGATGCCGCAGATATCCATCATGGCGAAGTCTGTGATAATAGGGAATCTGCAGAAGGTCAAAATATCCCCGGGTGGCGCTCCTTATAAGATTAAAATCATCACTCATAATACGGCAGCAGTCCACATCTATAATATCATAGAAACTGCCTGCACCGTGCATTCCCAGGCTAAGCGGTCCTCCCTTCCTTTCATCCCCAAAAGTAAGTTCCATCTTATTTCGATATTTAGTTTCTTTGGGTGAAGGGATTATCCCCTCAAAGATATCATCAAAATCCTCAACGACGGGAGAAAGCAGCTCTCTTACCTGCGTTTCTTTGAGCCGAAGCTGCTCCGCATAAGGAATGTTCTGGTAAGAGCATCCCCCGCAGCGCCCGAAATGCGGACATGAAGGCTCCTTAAGCTCATAAGGCGCCTTTTCAAGGATTTCTGTCACTCTGCCTTCTATCTTTGTATTTCTCTTCTTGGAAATACAAAAGCGCACCCTTTGACCGGGTACGCAATTTTTAACAATGACATCTCGGCTGTCATCAACTCGGACGACACCCTTTGACGGGAACAGGGATTTTTTCACTATTCCTTCGTATATATCGCCTTTTTTCATGATTTAGTCCAAATCTTCCTCATCAAAAAAATCTTCATCAAAATCATCATCGAAGTCGTCATCGAAATCATCAAAATAATCTTCAGTGAAATATCTGTAGGCAAATACGGAAGCACATGCTATAACAGCCGCAATAATAGCACCTATAACGATCCACTTCGTCCTTTTTTTCTGTTCTTTCTTTTCAATGATGTCGCCCAGACGGGTGGCTTCGAGCAAATCCTCAAACCTCATATTGTTCATAGCTCATTCTCCTTCCAAAAGAATATGCGTCCGGCAGCGCATAACCCGCTGCGCAATACCCATGCATTATAACACACCCGAAAACTCATGTAAATATCCGATAAATAATTTTTATTCACGAATCATTATTCCGCTTGTGCTTTTTCAAATGATTTATTATCATATACAAGTGATATCATTTTAAAAGGAGTCAGTATTATGATAAGCCATCCTTCAAGAAAACGTTCCCGCAGAAGACGCCGGCGCCTTGTTCTGCTTAGAATATTCATTCCGATAGCTGTGATTGCGCTGATTGCGGGGATTTTCCTTGTACGCAGATATATGCCTTCAAACGAAACCGCAGACCTTAATGAGTACTTTGGAATCACGGATGCATCCTCGGAATCGGGGGATATAGCCGTGGTTGTTGACGACGAAATATTATCCTCAAAGGCGCTTTCCGCAAACGGTACCGTCTACATGGATTATGATTCCGTCAGCGATTACCTGAATGACAGATTTTATTGGGATGCCAATGAAAACATCCTCATATATGCAGGTCCTTCCTCCGTCACAAAGGTCGATGCCGGGGAAGATTCATATTATGTGGAAAATACCCTGAACGAAGAAGACTATATTATCGTAAAATACCTGAACGGCACGGCATACGTAGCCCTGGATTTCGTACAGCAGTTTACGGATATGGAATACGCCATGTATGAAGAACCCTCCCGCATAGTCATATCCACTCTGACCGGGGAACAGACCTATACCGATGCAAAAAGCGGCGCAGTAGTACGGCTTTTAGGCGGGATTAAAAGCGAAATCCTTACGACATGCGAAAAAGGCGATCTGCTCCGTGTCATAGAGCGCCTTGACAACTGGACAAAAGTCGCTACGACAGACGGCTTTATCGGATATGTCAGCAACAAAAAAATATCTGACGAATACACAAAGACTATAGACCGCGGATTTGAAGAACCTGTCTATGAACATATTTCAAAGGATTTTAATATCAACATGACCTGGGATCTGATCACTTCTGCCGCAGCTAATGCAAATATTTCATCAACCTTAAGCAGTGCGTCCGGCATTAATGTAATCTCTCCGACGTGGTTTTCCATAAGCAGCTCCGAAGGGGATATCACATCCCTTGCCGGTCGGGATTATGTAAACTCGGCTCACGGCGCCGGAGTTGAAGTCTGGGGACTTGTAAGCAATCTGGATGTGGATGATTCCGTTACCTTGAATATCCTCTCTCATACTTCACTGCGGGAACATCTTGAAAGCGTCATACTGGCAGCTGCTATCGAATACGACCTGGACGGTATAAACATTGACTTTGAAATATCAGATACCTCCATAGAGGATTCATACATTGAGTTTATCCGGGAGCTTTCCATACTGTGCTCAAACAACAATCTCGTCCTTTCAGCAGACGTACCCATCGCCGATTCAAACAATTATTTCTATGAATACAGCGAGCTTTCCAATGTATGCGATTATGTAGTTCTCATGGCGTATGACGAGCATTATTCCGGCTCCGGGGCGGGCTCCGTCTCTTCCATTCCATGGGCAAAATCCGGAATCGAAGAAACCGTTGCCAAGGGCGTCGAGGCAAGCCGCATGATTCTGGCTGTTCCCTTTTATACCAGACTGTGGGCTATAAGCACAGGCGCCGACGGCTCTACCGAAGTAACATCCGACATAGTTTCTGTTTCATCCCAGGACGAAATACTTCAAGCACACGATGCCACATCCACCTACGACGCAGACACCGGTCAAAATTACGCAGAATATACGGCAGACAACGCAGTCTACCAGATATGGCTTGAAGATGCCACATCCATGGAATCAAGGCTAAATCTCATGTCCTCCTATGGGCTTGCGGGCATCGCCTCCTGGCGGGAAGGTCTGGAAACAGAGGAAATCCGCACCCTTATAAATTCATATCTTTAGTAAACGCTAAAAAAGACAGCCAATCGTTTTTGATTGACTGTCTTTCTACGATTCACAAATCCTTTTCAGACTGCTGCCTTCTCTACATCATTTGCGATAAATTCATTTATTCTGTTTACAAGCTCATCTGCATCCAAACCGTGTACCATTGCAGCTTCCTCTATGGTCTCCATCTGGGATGCGGGGCAGCCGAGACAATGCATGCCGATCTCCAGGAGAATCGGGGCTACATTTGCGTCTATCTGGAGAAGTTCTCCAATGTTTGTGTCTTTTGTAACTGTTGCTGTTGTCATTTTTCTCTCCTTATAATTCTGTTAATACCTGCAATGCCTTCCGGCCGATAACAAGTTTTTCATGCTCCTTGAAGAATGCCTCCACTCCGGGAGTACAGTTCTTCGGGTTTGCGTATTCCGCAAATATATTACAAAGCTTGTTGTATTCTTCGGGAGTATGATTGCTCTTCTTTACAAAGAGATAATATTTCCCGTCCTTTGAGCAATGATACAGGGTGTTCTCTCCGTGATAAAAACCCTTTATCACCTCTGCGACCCTTGTCACCTCCGAAAGGGAATCAAAGGTATACAACTTTGTAATCTGGGTAATCACAGCCTCCTGCTGTTGCTGTATGCGCCTGGTGGCAGGAGTCTTGGGCTTCTTAATCCTTGGCTTCTTGCCTGCGAGGGATTCGGAAAGAGGCACAAAATTCGGATCCGTCTCTATGGCAGGCATATCGTCATCATCCGGCAATATTCCTTCTTTGAGCTTCTTGAAAAGATCCAGTATATCGTCTGCCCGCTCTACCTTTGCAGGCTCGCCGATGGTCCTTCCTCTGCCCATAAGCCCGGAAAAACGTTTGTCCATTTCCTCCGGATTATCCACCTTGGTAATCACAAGCAATATTCCCTCTGCACTAAGGGGAATCGCCTCTATTAGAATAGGGATATCGCCCGGCTCAAAACCGTACTCCTCGGCAGCCTGCTCCATCATATCCCTGAAAAGCTCTCTGGCTTTCTCGCTCCCGTATGCAAGCTCGCTTAATTTAATCTGCCTGTCGTCAAGATCCTCTCTTGTAAGAGTACAGCGTATTTGGTTGTCATTAATCTTCTCTATTTTCATGAATACGCTCCTTGGGGTAATGTGTATTATACAAATTTGACTCGATATTGTAAAGCCCAAAGAAAAATAAAATCGTTATGGAAACCTGCAGTCGGTTTCGAAGGAATATCCCGAAATTGTGCCCTTAAACATGATTCCCGAAAAATCAGCATCTTTTAAAAATTGTCTAAATTTTTCTTAAATATTTTATTAAAAAAATTCTTGCACGCCAAAATACTCTCGCATATAATATCGGCATAGATAGATTTGTTGTGAACCTGTTTTTCGATTCACGGCAAAAGGTTCTCTTCGAGATGAGGCATTTCGCCTCCGGAGTTGTTTTATCCGGATCCGCTTCGGGTCAGATTCGCCAGAAGGAAGTTACGTTAGAAGAGTCAGGTTTTATCGAACTTATCGATTGTGTTGAATACTCATTTCTATACGCTTCTATCCTTAATCCGACCGGAGCAGACGGAGGTTTTCACACCGCATCAAAACTTCTCCTTCCCGAAACCAAATCTTTAAAGAGACTCATTCTATCTGAGTCAACTAAATCTGCCCCTGACTCCGAAAAGACGCACACTGTTCGTTTTATTCTCGGAAAGGTAAACAAAAATCGTTGTCAACGTAGGAGTCAGCATCAAAAAAGGAGGTGGGATATGAAAAATTACCCGTGACGATTGCAAGGTGTCTGGCGTTTATGTTAATCATTATTTGCATGATATGGTAAACGGATCAGGTAATGGGTAAACCTTTTGTGTCACCGCAACCGTCAGGGGAAATGCACGCAAATGCGTGCGGACGAAATTCGGTCGGAACAATATATATCACGAAATCATTTCCGACCTGCAATCAAACCGGATATCGTCCGAAGAGTCACAATGCACCCCGGGAGCGTTCGCCCTCCGGGGTGTTTGTTTTATTTTATTGAAGCGTGATAATCCTGAAGGCTTCGGACAGGATTGCCTTCCCCCTCGCGCTCTGCCTTTATGCCGGTGACCGCAGCCTTTGCGGCAGCCAGCGTCGTCATATAGGGTATATGATTCCTTATGGCATTCTTTCTTATATAACTGTCGTCTATGGTACTTTCCTTGCCGACCGGCGTATTTACGATAAAGTCTATCTCGCCGTTTGTCATGGCATCAAGTATATTCGGGCGACCTTCATTTATCTTGTTTATCTGTGTCGCAGTTATGCCGGATGCATCAAGAGTCTTGCAGGTTCCCTCCGTAGCCAGTATCTTAAATCCGAGATTTGAGAATCCCTTTGCCACTTCGATGCACTCGTCCTTGTCCTTTGAATTTACGCTGATAAGCACGGTTCCTTCCAGAGGAAGTGCGGTACCGGCGCCTTCCTGGGCCTTATAGAAAGCTTTTCCCCAGTTTGACGACAATCCGAGGGCTTCTCCCGTAGACCGCATCTCCGGTCCAAGCAGAGGATCGACTTCCTGGAACATATTGAAGGGGAATACCGCCTCTTTCACACCGTAATATGGGATTTCTCTGTCCTTAAGATCGGGGACGGGGCTCTTCCTTTTCGTATATTCGCAGGTCATGATATCCGTAGCTATACGGACCATGTTTATGTCGGAAACCTTTGATACCAGAGGAACTGTCCTGGACGCTCTGGGATTTGCCTCCAGCACATATACCGTGCCGTCTTCTATAGCATATTGCATATTCATAAGACCTACTACATTCATCTCCCGGGCTATACGGGTAGTGTAATCCTTGATGGTAGCGACCTGTTCGTCAGTCAAATGACGCGAAGGCAGGATGCAGGCAGAGTCTCCGGAATGAACTCCCGCAAGCTCTATATGCTCCATAACCGCCGGAACAAATACATTCTCGCCGTCACTTATGGCGTCCGCCTCGCATTCCGTAGCGTGATTCAGGAATCTGTCTATAAGGATGGGGCGATCCGGCGTAACGCCTACGGCCTGAGCCATATATGTCTCCATCTGATTATCGTCGTGGACTACTTCCATGCCCCGACCTCCCAGGACATATGAGGGACGCACCATTACGGGATAGCCAATCTTTGCGGCTATCTGCTTTGCTTCGTCCACGGTAACGGCCATGCCCGCCTCGGGCATGGGTATATTAAGCTTATCCATCATGGCGCGGAAGAGGTCTCTGTCCTCTGCCATATCTATAGTCTCAGGGCTGGTTCCAAGAATATTTACGCCGTATTTTTCCAGATCAGCCGCAAGATTAAGAGGCGTCTGTCCTCCAAACTGTGCGATTACTCCCAGGGGCTTTTCCTTTTCATATATGGAAAGCACATCCTCCAAAGTAAGAGGCTCAAAATACAGCCTGTCGGATGTATCATAATCCGTAGATACAGTCTCGGGATTGCAGTTTACGATCACGGTCTCAAAGCCCAGCTCCTTCAGGGCAAATGCCGCATGTACACAGCAATAGTCAAACTCTATACCCTGACCTATCCTGTTGGGTCCGCCGCCTAAGATCATTACCTTTTTCTTGCCGGTATCTTTATGCGCCGAATCCTTGTCAAGATTATAGGAGCTGTAGTAATATGCAGAGTCCTTTGTACCGGAGACATGGACTCCTTCCCATTTTTCTGTCAGACCGGCATTCGTCCTGGCGTTACGGATATCCTCCTCGCCGACATTGCAGATTTGCGCCAGATATCTGTCGGAAAAACCGTTTTTCTTTGCCTTTACGAGCATATCGGATGCAGGAACCTTGCCGCCCTTGCAGGCCGCTATAATGGCTTCTTCCTCTTCTACAAGCTCTTTCATCTGCTCTATGAAATAATGCTTTATCTTTGTAAGATTATAAAGCTCTTCCGTGGTTGCTCCCTTGCGAAGAGCCTCATACATTATAAACTGACGCTCGCTGTTTGGCTCATGCAGCATGGAAAGCAGCTCTTCTTTGGATTTTTCATTAAAATCCTTTGCAAAACCCAGCCCGTATCTGCCCCGCTCCAAAGAGCGGATAGCCTTTTGGAACGCCTCTTTATAAGACTTTCCGATGCTCATAACCTCGCCGACAGCTCTCATCTGGGTGCCCAGCTGATCGTTTACGCCATGGAATTTCTCAAATGCCCAGCGGGCAAATTTAATAACTACATAACCATCCTTTGCCACACCGTTTTCATCCGGCTCAAAGGCTCCGGGAGTATATTTATCCAATGTGCCGTATTTTCCGCATTCAATATCGTCAAGATCCAGTCCGCAGGCAAGCATGGCAGAAACAAGAGCTATCGGAAAGCCTGTTGCTTTTGATGCAAGAGCAGATGAGCGGGATGTACGGGGATTTATCTCTATAACTATGATTCGACCAGATTTCGGGTCATGGGCAAACTGGCAGTTGCATCCTCCTATTACCTGTACCTTGTCAACAATCTTATATGCCTGCTCCTGAAGGCGTTTTTGCACATCTTCAGAGATAGTAAGCATGGGGGCAGAGCAGAAAGAATCTCCCGTATGCACGCCCATGGGATCTATATTTTCGATGAAGCAAACGGTGATCATCTGCCCCTTGGAATCCCGGACCACCTCAAGCTCCAGCTCTTCCCAGCCTATAACAGACTCTTCCACCAGCACCTGATGCACCAATGATGCGTCAAGCCCCCGAGCACAGACCGTGCGAAGCTCATCTACGTTGTATACCAGACCGCCGCCGGTGCCTCCCATGGTATATGCAGGCCGAAGAACCACCGGATATCCCAGACGGGAAGCTATCTCCACGGCTTCGTCCACGCTGTATGCCACCTGGCTTCGAGCCATCTCTATGCCCAGCTCGTCCATGGTCTTCTTAAACTCAATCCTGTCTTCGCCCCTCTCAATGGCATCGACCTGGACACCGATTACCTTTACTCCGTATTTATCCAGCACACCTTTCTTTGCAAGTTCGGAGCAAAGATTTAGCCCGGACTGTCCTCCCAGATTCGGAAGCAGTGCATCGGGCTTTTCCTTGGCAATTATCTGCTCAAGCCTCGTAACGTTCAGAGGCTCTATATATGTAACATCCGCTGTAGCCGTATCAGTCATTATGGTAGCGGGATTGGAATTAACCAAAATAATCTCATATCCCAGCTTGCGTAATGCCTTACATGCCTGGGTTCCGGAATAATCAAACTCACACGCCTGCCCTATAACTATGGGCCCGGAACCAATGATAAGTATCCGATGAATATCTTCTCTTTTCATGAATCGCTCCTTTCGACTGACTGCTAACCTTATTTCTGCATAAACTGATTTATTTTATCACAAAAGGGAGTGGCACGCCACCCCCTTTTTTAAATTCAGAACTTTTTGATTTCATTGATTATATTCAGTCAATGTATGAAATATTTATCCTGTCCGCAGGAATATCACGACTCTCGTATACATCATCGCTCTTTCCCACAGCAAGCCCCGCCATGGGGGTAAAGCCTTCGGGAAGACCAAGCTTCGCCGTAAGAGCCGCATTCTTTCGAAGACCGGCGATAGCGCCGTAGATATACACCTGTCCAAGCCCCATATCTACTGCCGTAAGAGCCATGCTTGAAAGAACCATAGCCACATTGGCGCTGCCTACATCGTTTGTTTCGCTGCTTGAAACAAGGATAAGAGCCGGTGCGCCGTAGAGAGGATGCATGGAGGAATCTCCGAAAAATTCCGCCGCATTCTTATCAAGCTCATTAAGAAGCTCCTTATTGCGAATAACACTGATATGAAGATTCTCATACTTTGCCATTCCCACAGGAGCAGATACGCCAGCTGCAAGGAGAGTCTTAAGCTCATCTTCCGTTAGCGCTTCCTGCGTATAGCTTCTCACGGATTTTCTTACGTTTATAGCCTCTTTTACCGTCATTATGTAAACCTCCTTTGTTTTGCCGCAGCCGCCAAAGCCTATTTTGCCCCGGCGGCCACCTTAATTACTTTACTTTTTCTTTATCATAAAGAAACCGCCTGCTGCCGCGACAACGACTACAGCACCTATAATCACGGGAATAACGGGGAAAGACCCGGCAGGCTTGTATCCTTCGCCTGCTACCACGATCTCTCCGGTATATGTAGTTCCGGCTTCCGGTGTAATCTTCTTGCCGTCTACATATACATCGCCGTCGTTTATAGCGGATGTATCATCTATCGTAAGACTCATAAGATAGCTGGGCTCAGTAACATTCCATACTGCTCCGTTTTCCAGATTTACATTAAGCTTTGCGTTCTCGTTTGACTCATATACGGTATCGGTAATAACGCCTACATTTGTAATGTTTTCCATAGAGATATTGCCGTCATCGATAGCAAGCGTAAGGGTTGCAGATGAAATAGCCCCCGTCAGAGTCGCTCCGCTTAAAGTCACATTCATCTCAGACTCGGTAACAGCCGAAGATCCGCCGCCCGGTCCCATGGCGCTTCCGGAAGCATCCGAGCTGGCATCGCCGGATTCCGTATCATACGGCGCTCCCATACCCTGTACTATATCTCCCGTAAGCTCTGTATCGCTGATAGACACATTCACGACCTCGGTGCCGTCCATACTGCCGGCTCCGGTATCATCATTTATCTGCGCCCGTACCAGGACTCCGCTTTCTGCTGTAACTACGGCACCATCGGATATCTCGATATCCGCTCCCCGGCCTTTGGCTATGATTCCGCCAAGACCGGCAGCAAGCTTTGTCCCTTCGCCTGTGACAGTTATCTTTGAGTTCGTCCCGTTAAAGGACTGATGCGTAACGAAGCCGTAATAATTCAGGGAATTGGCTTCTGAACCGTTTTGCAAGATCACTTCGGCGCCGTCTCCCGCTGCCGCATAGGCAATTACGCCGTATTCTATCTCAAATGTGCAGTTGTCAAATACATCCACGCACTTGCCTATGGAATAAGCGCCGTAGCCCTGATCTTCTATGACAATGTTTGAGTCGGATACATTTAAATGTCCGTCTGTAACATCGTCCACACCAAGGGCACCCCAATTCTGAGAGACAATCTCGCATCCTTCAATATTTACCGTAGCGCTTCCTACCAGGTTCATGGCGCGGCAGTTGCCCCAGATTCCAAGACCGTTCGGCGGAGAAGCCATACCGGCTGTAGATATGGATACATCTGCCTGATATTCCCCCGGCTCGCAGTCAAGGGAGCTGTCCGTAAAGCTAAGCGTCGCTTCGTCTCCAGCAAATATAGCGCTTCGAAGGATTCCTTCAGTGTATATATTTGTATCGGATACATTCAATGTCGATGTATCCGCCGCACCCAGGGCAGATCCTATACCGGTGAAATCATCGCCGCCGTTGCCAACAAGGTTGATATCGGCGTCTGTCACATCCAGCGTGCCGCTCCCACCTGACCTTATAGCTGCCGTATTATCGTTATTTGACGTAATGCTCACGCCGTCTATAGAGGTATCTCCTTCAGATACGCCCTCTGCCATGGGGAGAATAGAGTGGACGGGATCTACGCCGTTCTCATCGGCATAGACTGCGCAGCTTATCCAGCGGGCCGTTTCCTGTCCGTGGGATTCGTAATAATCCAGGACACCTTCTACTATAGCCACCGTAATCTCCGATCCGTATACGGTGCCGCTTTCAGGAGAGACTTCGACACCGTCAGCAACAATCGCCAGCTTGTACGCATCCCCGTCGGAAGCATATATATCCGTAGCGGATATAGTCAGGGTCTCTCCCGCCGCAATGGTAATCTGCGACTCGGAGCCCAGATTGTATTCGCTTATAGTTACATCTTCATCCTGGTCATTGCGCAGCGTAACCGTAGCCAGCTGCTCGTCTGCCTCTACAACCGTACCGTTTGAACCTTCCACTATGGTAAGCTCCGACCCCGGCGCCGGCGAAATCAAAAGATCTCCCGTAGCATCACCTGTAGCTGCTGCCCACGCTGCCATCCCGGGCATCGCATTAAACAGCAGCATCGCCGCCGTCATAGACAACGCCAGTGCTTGATTTACTCGTTTTCTCATTTGAAAACCCCCATTCGCACGTGCAATTCCGAAATCATCCGGAAAATTTATAAAATCTTTAGAAATTTTATCACGCAGGAAACGGGGGTGCAATATAAATTGTAAATAAATTTTAGAAATCGTGACTTTATCGCTAAAATGCGCTGCTGTTTACCGCAGCCCTTTCGATATCAAGCCCTTCTTCATAACGCCGTATAAAGGCAGTAAATCCGTCCACATCAGCCTCATCTGCCATAAGCGTAGAGCCGGTAAGCCCGGCAAAGATACGGTCTTTAAGGAATTCTTCCAGGCTCCCGCAGGTCTTCCCGTCGGCCATATATGCCGCAAGAAGAGCCATGCCCCAGGGTCCCCCCTCGGATGCCGTATCCATGACGGTAACGGGAGCATTGACCGCTGCGGAAAGATACCGCTGCGCCACGCCCTTTGTGGTAAAAAGTCCGCCATGACCGGTTATAGCGTCAACGCTTACATTTTCTTTCTTAAAGAGGATATCCATACCCATCTTTACTGCTCCCAGGGATGAATAAAGATGTGTGCGCATAAAGTTTGCAAGGTTCATCTTTGACTCGGGACCCCGGACGAAAAGCGGACGTCCTTCATTAATATGCGTTATACCTTCGCCCGAATAATAACCATAGGAAAGAAGACCACCGCAGTCAGGGTCGCCCGTTAAGCTATGCTCATAAAGCTTCGTAAACACTTCGCCTATATCAGCCTTATTCCCCATTATCTTCGCAAATTCAGCAAAGAGAGAAACCCAGGCATTAAGGTCGGATGTACCGTTATTGGCGTGCGCCATAGCCACGGGAAAACCTGTAGGAGTAGTTACCATATCTATCTCACGATACAGCCGGGACAGGGACTTTTCCAAAACTATCATGGCAAATGTGGATGTGCCCGCAGACACATTGCCGGTACGGGGAGCGACTGCGTTCGTCGCCGCCATGCCTGTTCCCGCATCTCCCTCCGGAGGGCAGAAAGGCACTCCCGCCTCAAGCTCACCGGATTCATCCAGGAACCCGACTCCTTCAGCCGTAAGCTTTCCTGCCTCATCCCCTGCCACAAGAACCCTGGGCAGGACATCGCGAAGTTTCCAGGAATATCCTTTATCCGCAATAAGTGCATCAAACTTCTGCACCATAGCTTCATCATAGTCCAACGTCTTTGAATCTATGGGGAAAATCCCCGACGCATCTCCGATACCCGTTACCTTTTCTCCTGTAAGAAGCCTGTGAATATAAGAATCCAGAGTTGTTACAAAATCAACATTCTTAAGATGCTCCTCATTGTCGAGAACGCACTGGTAAAGATGCGCTATGGTCCAGCGAAGAGGGATATTAAAGTCAAACTCCTCCGTCAGCTTATCCGCAGCGTCCTGGGTATTTGAATTGCGCCATGTCTGAAACGGGGAAAGAAGTTTGCCTTCAGCATCAAACGCCATATAACCGTGCATCATGGCAGATATCCCCATGGCACCGATTTTCTTAAGAGGAAGGTCATAGCGGCTCTTTACATCCTCACGCAGCGAACCGTAGCAGGACTTAAGACCCTCATGAATCTCATCAAGAGGATATGTCCATATCCCGTCTATAAGGCTGTTTTCCCACTCATGAGACCCCATAGCCAGAATATGCCCGTCATAATCTGTCAGCACCGCCTTTATCCTTGTTGACCCAAACTCCAGTCCCAGTGCGGTTTTTCCCTGCTCTATCAGCTCTTTTTCTGACATACTCTACTCCTCTCACATTTTACAAACTATTGCCGCAAAGAAATATTTTTCCTAGAGCTTCACTGAATTGCGGATGACCGGCTCGGGAAGATACAGGAAGTCCGCCTTTGCGTCGGGATCATCAAGCATGGCAAGCATAGTTGCCGCTGCCCGCCTTCCAAGGATATCCTTGGGATGGGGAAACGTAGTAATCTTTGGCCGAGAACGACGGGATATGTCTGCATCGTCGAAGCCCACCACGGAGATGTCCTCCGGCACTTTGATTCCGTGTTTGCGGCACATTCTTATAAACTGATAGGCTATCTCGTCGTTATAGCAGATAACAGCCTGGCAGTCCTTAAGGCGGGACAAAAAATAATCCGACAAAGGCTCGAGATTTCCGGCGCTTACGGAATCAAGCCACAGGACATAGCTGTCCGTTATCTTCAGATCAGCTTCCTTCATCCCCTGAAAATATCCCTCATATCGGGCATGACCCTGCTCGTCCACGCCGTGGAATATACCTCCGATACGCTTAAATCCAGCATCAGCAAGCAGGTGTACCGCACTGCAGGCTATCCCCCTGTCATCAAGACGAATACAGGGAATATCCACCCCCGGATATTGTGCATTTATGAAAAGCACCGGAATATTCCGCTTGCGCAGCTCCTCATAATACTTAATATTGTGGTTGGGCAGAGCCGCTTTGGAGGGCTCGGCAATAAGTCCGTCTATGCTGTCGGTCTCTATGAGCGCTTTTAATATTTCCTCTTCCCTTATCACATCATCATCCGTAAAGGTAAGCTGGGTAGAATATCCGCGCTCGTTGAGAAAGCCGGTTATACCTTTTACCACAGGCGGGAAAATATAGCTGTCTATAAATGTCGCCATGACAGCTATATTCATTTTGCGCTCTCTGGATGATATGTTTTGTTTCAGATTCGTACCCACATAAGAGCCCGAACCCTGTACCCTAGATATAACGCCGCCTGCCTCAAGCTCATCAAGAGCACGCCGAACAGTCTGTCGGCTCAGCTCAAACCTTGCGCACAGCTCCCTCTCTACGGGGAGCTTATCTCCGTCCTTTAGATTGCCGTCCGATATTTCTTTTTTTATCCAATCAATTACTGTTTGGTATTTTGGCATGATGCCCTCTTTCTGACGGCCTTTAGTACATCAGGTCTTCTTCTGTAGTATTTTCGTCGATGATAATAAGCTCTGTATCCGTAAGCTTTGCAAACATTGCAATATCTGTCTTTGTAAGAGCTGTAGATACGACCGAATGATGAGCACCGCCGGCATAGCACCATGCTGCAGTACCTATCTCAAAATTCGGCTTATGACGATACATAATCCTGGCTACGGGAAGCTTTGGCATGGGAGCAGGCTGCTTAACCAGCTCGATATCTGCGCATATAATGCGGAAATGTGTTCCCATATCTACCATGGTCACCTGGATTCCGTCTCCTGTCACGCCATCAAATACAAGTCGTGCAGGATCTTCCTTGTCACCGATACCCAGGGGGTGGACCTGAATCTTTGGCTTATTTGCTGCAAATGAAGGGGGCACCTCCAGCATGTGACTCGCAAGCTCCAGCTCCGCCCCCTTTGTAAGGTCATAGGTATAATCCTCTATAAATCCCGTAGCTCCCTTGCGTCCCTTTGCCATTTCCATAAGTACAGCAGAAAATGCGCTTATCTTGTAGTCGCCCTCGGGTCCAAAGCCCATACCGTCATTCATCATATCCTGAACCGCAATACCGGGGAGCTGCCTTAATCCGTGGAGATCCTGGAATGTATCGGTAAATGCGCCAATACCCTTATCCTTTGTAAATCTGCGAAGAGCCACCTCATATTTCGCCTGCTCCCGGACAGCATCAACATTATCTGTATCCATATCATAACGGGAGGTGTATTCTGCCATCATGGCGTCGATATCCGCATCCGTCACTTGGTTTACATAATCTACTAAATCTCCAAGGGCATAATAATTAACTTCCCAGCCATAACGAATCTGGCTCTCTACCCTGTCGCCGTCGGTTACGGCTACATCACGCATATTGTTTCCGAAAGCCGCTACCCGAAGATTCCTTGAGCAGTCAACAGCCCTCGCCACATCCGCAAAACGGCGGATCTTCTCAACTACTTCCTCATCCTTGTAATAGCCGGCGACCACCTCGTGGGGCACGTCCATGCGAGCAAGGATAAAGCCGTATTCCCTGTCGCCGTGAGCAGACTGGTTCAGATTCATAAAATCCATATCAATGCTGTCATACGGCAGCTTCTCATTTGCCTGGGTATGGAGATGGAGAAGAGGCTTTCTAAGCTCCTGAAGTCCCTTTATCCACATTTTTGCGGGGGAAAATGTATGCATCCATGTAATAACGCCGACGCAGTCGTCATCACACTGCGCCTTTCGCATATTTTCAGTGCAGATGCGGGACGTCTCTACTGTAGGAAGAAGCTCCACCTCTACATTCCCCGACAGCTTATCATTCAAAAACGCAGTCATTTGAGCAGCATCATTTGCCACGTCCTTAAGGCATTCCTCCCCGTAGAGATCCTGGCTGCCGACTATGAAATATAACTTTTTCATTTTAAATCCTCCGAAATTCAATATAAATTACTTGTTCTTCCTTGAACGGTAAAGGGCAAACAAGCTCTGGATTACGATAAATACAAACAGCAGAATGGCCGTAAGTATGTTAGGCCAGGAGCTTGCCAGCTTGCCGTTTGATTTTACGATAGAAGAAATCGTTCCGTTAATCAATACTCCGAAAAAGGAACCGATTACGTTTCCTACGCCGCCTGTAAGGAGAGTACCTCCGATAACGGATGACGCGATAGCATCCATCTCAAGTCCGAGCGCCTGCTGGACAGATCCTGCCATGGTATTTAAGCAATAGCAGATACCGCCTATGGAGCAAAGGAATGACGAAAGCATATAAGCACGCATCTTTGCCCATTTCACATTAAGTCCCATCATCTGGGCAGACTGCTCGCTGCCGCCTACCGCATAAAGCGAGCGGCCAAACTTTGTATAACGAAGCATGATAAATATAACAACGAGCACCACCAGCGCAACCACTACACCTACCCTTATAAACGGCACCTGATACACGCCTTTATTGTTGGTATATCCGCCGAAGGGCAATGCTATCTTTAAATTCGCAAGATTGTAGAATGCTGCGTTTATATCCTGGGTAATGGAAAGCTGATCCGTGCTGATTACAGCTGTCATGCCTCTTCCGAAGAACATACCCGCCATGGTCACAATAAACGGCTGGATCTCGAGATATCCCACACAATATCCCTGGACAGCTCCAAACAAAAGACCTACGCCAAGGACTATAATTATCATGGGAACCATGCCGATACCCGCCTGGAGCCCGACAGCTATCATCATACAATCCATAGCCACAAGGGAGCCCACGGATATATCAATACCGCCGGTAAGCATAACTACCGTCATGCCGCAGGCTATGCAGATAAGTCCCGCATTGGTGATAAGGATGTTAAGGAATGTCTGCAAATGGGTAAATCCCTTTGATCCGTATGCAATACAGCCGCCTGCATAGAGCACGACAAAAAGGACTATGGTAATAATGAGGAGCACAGTGTTTGAATTTATTTTTCTGCCTGAATTCTTCATGCTCTTGCCCCCTCTCTTACGGTCTGCTTCTGGGCAGCCCTTTTTCTCATAAACGCCTTGACCGGCGGAGCCTGGATAGCTACGATTATTATAACTATGATGGCTTTAAATACAGGAGCCTGCGCTGAAGATACGCCCAGATTATACAGGGTCGTTGTAATAGCCTGGATCGTATATGCTCCTATTACAGAGCCTGCCAGGTTAAACTTGCCGCCGCCCAGGCTGTTTCCGCCAAGAGCTACCGCAAGGATGGCATCAAGCTCCATATACAGACCTATGTTATTTGAATCAGCAGATGTGATTCTCGATGAAGCAACTACACCGGCAATAGCTGCAAAAAGTCCGCAAAGCACATAAGTCGCCCAGATGATCATCTTTGAATTAAGACCGGCTATGCGGCTTGCCTTGTCGTTGATACCAACAGACTGGATATACATACCAAGCGCTGTCTTTTTCAGTACAAGGGTAAGAATCACAATACAAATAGCCGTGATGATAATAGGTGTGGGAAGGATTCCGCAAAATCCTCCAAGGAATCCGTATGCGTCATTTCTTATGTAGACTATAAGGTCGTTGCACATAAGGAGGCCTACGGCTCTTGCGGCTGAATACAAAATCAAGGTCGCAACCATGGGCTGAATCTTCAGGAACGCCACAAGGAATCCGTTAAAGGCTCCGCAAACGCATCCAAGTATAAGCGCAGCCAGAATGCCTACTACCAGAGGCACATTAAAATCGTTTGTAGAGGAAACACCGTACCCCGCAAGAAGCATGCAGCAAAACGATGCACACACGCTCATTACTGAACCTACGGATATATCTGTTCCTGCAGAGGATGAGACCACAAGCGTCATACCCAATGCCAAAAGCGCAGCCTCCGAGCCTCTGTTAAGGATATCGATGATACGTCCGTAGAGAATAGTTCCGTTACCTGTGGTATCACGCAGTGTGATAATAAAGAAGGTAAGGGGGTTTGAACCGTTCATGGTATCGTAAATAATATTTACCGCCATTACGAGAACAAGGCATACAAACGGCAGAAAAAGAGCCGATGAACGAATCCTCGTCCAGATTGACGTATTGTTTTTATTCATTATGACTCACCTCCCGCAATCGCTCCCATTACATCTTCCTGGGTAAGTTCTCCTGTTAATTCGTTTACCTTCTGACCGTCTCGCATGATAACCATACGGTTGCTGGTTCGAAGCATCTCCATTATCTCGGAGGAAATAAACAATACGCTCTTTCCTTCCTTTGCAAGCTTTACGATAAGCTTCTGTATCTCGGACTTCGTTCCCACATCGATACCGCGGGTAGGCTCATCAAGGATAAGGAAATCCGGATCCGTCGCAAGCCAGCGGGCAAGGATGACTTTTTGCTGATTGCCGCCGGAGAGCTGCTTTACAAGGGTGTCCCTGCTTGCCGTCTTTATCTGGAGAAGGTCTATATATCTGTCTGCTATCTCTATCTGTTCTTTTGGCGAAAGAAGCTTGAATGCGCCTTTCTTTGCCTGGAGAGCAAGGATGATGTTTTCCCTGACGGACAGTTCACCTATGATGCCTTCCGCCTTTCTGTCGTCGGGAAGCAGACCCATTCCAAGATTCATGGCGTCTATAGGCTGACGGATGTTTACATCGGCATCCTTTACCTTGAGATTTCCGGTGCTGGCTCTGTCTGCCCCATATATAACCCGGGCAAGCTCAGATCTTCCCGATCCGAGAAGACCGGCCACTCCCACTACCTCTCCCTTGTATACATCAAGGTCAAAAGGCTTGACCGTACCGGTATGGGAAAGCTCCCGGGCACTTATAGCCATATCCGCATGGGCTGTGTCAATCTCTTCTTTCTCAATCGCAGCAAGATCGTCAAGATCCTTACCCATCATCGCCGCCACAAGCTTAACCCTGGGAAGCTCATCAATAGGATATTCTCCTACGAAAGTACCGTTTCGAAGAACGGTAATCCTGTCGCATACAGCATACACCTGCTCAAGGAAATGAGTAACAAAGACAATGGATACGCCGTCTTCCTTCAGTTTTCTTATAAGCGTAAAGAGCTTTTCCACCTCGCCCTCATCAAGAGATGATGTAGGCTCATCGAGGATCAGCACCTTACATTCCATATCTACAGCTCTGGCTATCGCAACCATCTGCTGCACCGCCAGAGAATAATTTTCAAGATTTTGTGTAACGTCTACTTCGATTCCAAGCTCATTCATAAGCTCCCGGGCCCTTTTTGTATAGGACTTGCGGTCTATCATATGAAGAGCTGTCATGGGTTCTCTTCCGATAAAGAGGTTTTCCGCAACCGAAAGATTCGGGCAGAGATTTACCTCCTGGTACACTGTCGAAATGCCTACATTCTGGGCATCGGCAGTAGAATGATTTTTCACGGGACCTTCTATCCCTTCAATATGGATTTCACCGGCTTCAAAATCATTTATGCCTGTCAGACATTTAATAAGTGTGGATTTTCCGGCGCCGTTTTCTCCCATAAGAGCGTGGACTTCACCTTTTCTCAAGGTCAGATCCACATTGTCCAGGGCTTTGACACCAGGAAAGGTCATGGTGATGCCGCGGGCGGTCAGAACTACATTTTCATCCATGTGCTTACC
The DNA here is from genome assembly GCA_905236845.1 of uncultured Lachnospiraceae bacterium. GTDB lineage: Bacteria > Bacillota > Clostridia > Lachnospirales > Lachnospiraceae > RUG14243. The sequence continues at coordinate 19,571 of CAJOQM010000042.1, forward strand.
CCTTTCGTATTTGCCGCTTTTGACTTATAAAAAGAGGGAGGCTGCTGCCTCCCTCAATTGTAAAAGGCCGATTTATTTTAGTACTGAGCCTCGATTACGTCATCTGTTACTTCGGTCATTTCCTGAGCCTCGCCGTCAATCTCGAAATCAACGATAGCATCGGAAAGTGCGAACCAGTGCTCTACCATGTATACTTCGGTCTCAGGTGTTCCGCCGGACTCGATTGTCTTTATAACTTCGTCAACGAAAGGACCTGCAAGAGGATTGCACTCGAAGTCAGCAGTGATCTTCTCTGCAGCTACATCCTCAAGACCTGCTGTACAAGCATCGAAAGATATAAGGACTACATCACCGTTGGGACCATAAGAAACGCCTGCATTGTCCATAGCTGTCATAGCGCCGAATGCTTCGTTATCGTTCTGGCATACAACTACGTTGAACTGTCCCTCATAGGACTTGCAGTAGTTCTCCATAACTTCCTGGCCGCCGTCTTCTGTAAAGTCACCGGTCTGCTCATCAAGGATGTTCCATCCTTCTCTGTCAGCGATTTCCTGGAAACCTTCAGAACGTCCGATCTGTGCGGATGCGCCGGTTGTACCGGAAATAACTACAGCGTTGATTTCGGATATGCCCTTCTCTTCAGCATAAGCCTTGAGCCACTCGCCTGCTGCAAGACCTTCTGTCTTGAAGTTTGAGCCTACCCATGCAACATACTTATCTGAATCGTCGATCGTACGGTCGATAACGATAACGGGGATGCCTGCTTCCTCGCACTCTGTAAGAACGGTATCCCAACCTGTTGAAACGATAGGATCGATGATGATATAGTCAAGATCCTGCTCGATGAAGGAACGAACTGCCTCAAGCTGTGCAGCTGAATCGTTGTCGCAATCTACAAAGCTAAGCTCGTAACCGTTTTCCTCTGAAAAAACATCCTGAGCTGATTTTGTAGAAGCTGTACGCCAGTCAGACTCGTGACCAACCTGTGCGAAACCTACAGTGATAAGCTCACCGTCAGAAGTATCTGCATCAGCCTTGATATCAGCTGAAGCTTCTTCTTCGGAGCTGGCTGTAGCCGATTCTTCGGTAGCAGCGCTCTCATCGCTGGAGCTGTCGGACGATCCGCCGCAGCCTGCCAGCAGACCTACTGCCATTACAGAGGCACACATTAAACTCAAAAATCTTTTTTTCATTGCATTTTCTCCTTTCACACTTGAATTTGTATGCAACAAATTTCTAACACCAATCAAATGGTACTATACTTTTTCGTAATTTGCAATACTCAATTTATAATCTTTTCAGATTTGTTACATACCAATTTCAAATTTGTGTTGTTTATATGTGCTATTTTCCTTATTTACATGTGTCTTGATATAAAACCACCCCCTGCCGACAATTCTGACAGGGGGTTACATAAAAACCATTCTATTTATGTTTTTCGGACATATTATGCTGCCAAAGCCGCTCCCAGAGCTCTGCATTCACCAAGAGCCGCATCATCAGGTTCTTCATTTGCCATAACGCTTTCCGTCTGGAGCATAGCTCCTGCGGATTCCGCTCTTTCCTCCCAGTCTCTCATCCATTGACCGTCTCCCCAGCCGTAAGAGCCGAAAAGAGCTATCTTCTTGCCTCCAAGAGAGCTTTCGAGAGAAGTAAACATGGGATCGAATTCGCCTTCTTCCAATACTTCCGCACCCATTGCGGGGCAGCCGAATGCGATGGCGTCAAAATCTTTCAAATTCTCCGCAGTGAACTCACAACCAAACTCCGTCACTTCTGCTCCGGCATTCTTTGCACCCTCTTCCACAGCCTTTGCCATAGCTTCGGTGTTTCCAGTGCCGCTCCAAAATACTACCGCTACTTTACTCATGATTTTTCCTCCGTTTTACGAGTTGTTCGTTGGTTAGTTATCGCTAACATTATATAGTTATTCCTAACCCATGTCAACTTATTTTTGAAGGACATCGGAATATTACGGTATATGCTATTATGGTATATACACAATCGCAGTCTTCGTTATAGCCTTATCGAATCTAACCAGGCCATTATAGACAAGACCCAGGGCATATATCAGAATCATCATCCTCATATCCCGTAAGATCACGCCGGATACGGCAACGAGTATGACCTGCAGGATATTTACGGCGCCGTTTATAATCTTTCTTTTCCACAGGGCGCCGCCGACCTTCATTGCCTCGATTCCCCTCATTATATCAATGATTCCTATATAAAGATGGATGCCTATAAGATACACGGCTATATATACCCAGCTTGCTATAGCAGAGGACAGAGCAAATACCCCCAGATCCAGATATATTATCCCGTTGAAAAGATGCCGCATGCCGCCCACCATATGCCGGGACATCCTGAAATAAAATATAATCCTTCCGATTCCCAATATCATAAGAGTCGCAACCAGAATCAACCCTATGAAATTAAGGGCGACATCTTCATCCAGCGTAAGGATAATGGCTGCGACCGCTATAAGAACGATGCCGATTGCGATATTTTTTATTCTTGTTGATAGAGTCATCTGTTCTCCTTAATCAGTCTTCCATATTCGCGTATTCCTTTAAAAAAGCTCATCTTGCCCGCATCTATGCTGAATCCCGCCTGCATATTGCCGGAGCGGAATATCCTGTTTGTGATCATGGACTTTTGGCGAAGGGCAGCCTCAAAGAAACACCCAAGCCAGGTTTCTTCCTTTGCATCCCGGGGGCTGTTTGTATATTCATCCTTGTATCCCTCTATATCAAAATCCTTGATCTCCCTGCCGGAAAGCTTTTTGCCAAACGCCGCCCAGTCATCCGAGGAATCGAGCCGGCGCTTTTCAAAAATATCGACTATCTCATCCCTATAGGGGTTTATCGCCTCTTCATCATATTTATCCAATTCAAAATCCGCAATCTTGCCCCGCAGGTATTTCATTGCGTATATCATCTGGGTAAAGGCATGCATATAATCCGAAGGATTGTCCTTTGTGATTTCCTCATAATTCCCCCAGGCAGGCAGATATTTATATCTGGCAAAGCTATAATCCGGCAGATGACCCGCCCTGCCGTGTCCAAGGTTCATTATGGAATATTCGCTTGACTGAAAAAGTGAGTTTACGTAGATTCCGTTTTCAAAATCATCCTCCACCCCCAGAGAATTCTTAAATATAATCTTGCGTTCACTTAAGACGGACGGATCTGTCCCGTCCCCGCCCGGCACAAGCTCAAAGAAATGGTAATTCGTATTATTTATGACGAGAGAGGGAGTCCCGCAGAAATACTGATGCGCCCAGGTATCTGCAAGCACATGCATGGCAAGCCCCACAGCAGACAGCGGCCTGTCTTTTGCCAGCTCTACGGTTTCCTTCACAAGTGTACCATTCGGCCTGCATATAAGACGATATTTTTCCTTGTATTCCCTGCTTCCTCGGGGACAGGGCGCATAAAGATCATATGGCAGGAAATGAAAGGACGCCCATATCCTGGTTATATCCTGCAGACCCACCGGATCTGTCCGTGCGTCCATAAGCTCAAGCTGCAGCTGGGTAGTCGCCGCATGGAGAGGTCCTTTTATATTTGCAAGAAACGTCCTCGTACAAAGATCCGTAAACTGATCCGCCGTCGCTATTTCGAGGCTTTCTTCATGTGTATAGCCGGCAAGAAAAGCCGCAGCATATGTAGCAAAATAATGAAAATCCTTCTGCACGTCTATTCCCCCAGCTTCTTTGCAAGCGCTCTCGATCTAAAGGCAGAATATATAAGCACCGCCGTAACAGCGCAAATCGTAATGTCCACAAAAATCGTAACCAGATTGCTTAAGACTGTTTTATCCAGGGTGCCGGTATTTACAAGCTTAAAAATGCAATAAACAACATTTATCACAGACAGAAAAAGCAATATTCCCGCAAGAACAAGATAGCCGTTCTTTTTCGCAAGCCCCTGTCCTTCGGCAATGGCAGACTTGCCTATATAGTACCGTATAAGAAAATCAATGCCACCGACAACAAATGCAAAAGCAAACAAAATTATTCTTGCTATAATTTGCATTCCATCGCCGGCTTCATCAACAACATTTCCATTCTCCATAACAAATGCAGCAGCCGTCTTTATCATATCCCAGATGCCGAGCAAAACAAAACCCGATCCTATTACCATCAGGTCGTCTCTTCTCTTTCGAAGCTCCCTCTCCATAAATACTCCTTTTATGCAGAATACACAAGCCTTTATTATGAATTATATTTATCCATATCCAAAAGTCCGTTGGATTTGGAAACAATGGTTGTAACCACAGCGTCTCCTGTCACATTTGTCCCCGTTATCATCATAGATACCAGAGGATACAATCCCATAATAAGGCTTACAGAGTCTGCGGGAAGACCTATCTGCTGCACCAAAAGAGTAAGAGAAATAAGCGCACTTCCCGTAACTCCCGGAGCGCCGACAGAAAGCACAAATATGGATACAAATATAGATACCAGCATACCCGATCCCATATTCACCCCGAATATCTTTGCCAGATACATGGTTGAGATCACAAGCATAACACAGGTGCCGTCCATATTTATAGTAGCTCCCAAAGGCAGGGAAAATGAGTAAATCTTCCTGGAAATACCCATATCATCACAGCATTTTACAGACGTAGGAAGCGCAGCGTTGCTGGATGCAAGAGTTATTGCAGTAGCTGTAGCTCTGAAAAATTTTCTCATAAACTTAAGAGGGTTAACCCTCCCCAGAACAAGCAAAAGTATCATATATATGACCGCCATAGCCAAAAGACCTGCACAGTTTACGGGAATCCACAAAAGAACCCTGCCAAGATATTTTAATTCCATGCCGATCATCATTTTTGCCATGGCGCAAAAAACAACAAGGGGCATAAACATCATAAGCTTTGCGGTAATAACGGAACAAACTTCATTCATCAGGGACAGAGCGTTTTTAAGACCGGGATTCATGCCCGATACTGCCGAAGCCGCAGCTCCCAATATCACCGCCATCACTATTATCTGGAGCATATCCGATTTCAAAAAAGGTGAAACGATATCACTGGGAATAGCATTTGTAATAGTCCCTATGATAGATACGCTGGTATTTTGCACATTTGATATAACCTCTCCCGCAGAGCTGTCAACAGCCGCAGCCAGAGACGGATCGCCTATGGGAAATATCTGATATACGAAAAAGGCCACAAATATGGCAATAACAGATGTGGCAAAATACATCGTCATCACCTTTCCCGCAGCCTTTCCCAGAGTCTTCAGGTCGCCAAAGTCCGCAATACTCGCTCCGATAGAGCAGAAAACCAGAGGCCCCACAATCATCTTCAGAGCATTCATAAACACGGTATATACCGGGACAAAAACATAATCGGACAACGCTCCCGAAACCTCCCCGGGGCATGCTGTCTGAAGCAGATATCCGGCTCCCATGCCAAGCAAAAGGGCGCACAGCGTCTGCACAATCTGCCTGTTTGCAGACTGGGCTATGCGGTAGATTACAATATTTATATCCTTTTTGTGCGTTATGGAAAGCTTATCTCCAAAGACTTTTTCTATAAGATGCTTTATTGTGGCATCGGCTTCGTCATCCCTGCCGCTGCCGTCTTCATCTGTTCCGGACTCAAAATACAGATTGTCCGTAATATCCGTAGCCTCAAAAGCCTCTCCCTCACACCTGAATCTAAGACTGCAGCTGCCGAGTAACCCGCTTATCTCAACGGTAACCGGGACTTCTCCGGAGGATTTTTCAATAAGCTTCGTAAGAATATCCTCGGCAGCAAGGCTTGCCTTCACCCTGTCAGACTTGCCGATCCTACGTTTAGACAAACCCTCTTCAATAAATTCAATGGCCTCTTTGATTTGTTCTCTTTTTGCTGATATGACAAATTTGTTCATATCAAGATTTTACACGATTTCTATACGCCCGGTCAAATAAAATTGTAAAAAAGAATAATGTGGTATAATGAAGCCTCTTAATGAGCCAAGGACGAAGTCCGCCGGTGAATTATAGAGCTTCAAATGCCCTTGTGGTATAATGAAGCCTCTAGGTTTTTTTCGATATATTCAGGGAGACTATGGTATGCAATTTGATTTTACAAGTATAATAGAAAGAGTCGGCAAGGACGCCATGGCCGCAGATGCGGTCGGCAAGCACATCTGGGGAATAGAGCCCGCCCCGCCGAAGGATGGATTTGATTTTATTCCCATGTGGGTAGCCGATATGAATTTTGCCACCTGCCCTTCTGTTACGGACGCCTTGAAGAAACGCATAGACCATCCGCTATTCGGGTATTTTCTTCCGGACGAAGACTATTATGAGCGCATAATAAATTGGCACAAGTCCTCCTTTTTCGCAGACGACCTGCAACGCAAATATATCGGCACCGAAAACGGCGTTCACGGCTTTATTATGAGCTGTATAAACGTTTTTACAAAGCCGGGGGACAAAATCCTCCTTCACCGGCCATACTATGTCGGCTTTATGAACGACATCAAAGGAACCGGACGGGAAGCAGTATTTTCAGACCTTATCCTTGATGACTCCGGACTTTATCGCATGGATTACGACGATATGGAGCGTAAGCTTTCAGAAAACAACATCCGCCTTGTCATATTCTGCTCGCCCCACAATCCCACGGGACGGGTATGGAAGAAAGCAGAGCTCAAGCGGGTCTTCGGGATATTCAAAAGACACGACTGCATCGTCATCAGCGATGAAATCTGGGCAGACATAATCTTAAGAGACAACTCCCACATTCCCGCATACACCGTAAGCCCCTGGGCAAAGGAAAACACCCTCTGCGCATATGCTATTAGCAAGACCTTTAATCTGGCGGGGCTAAATGCGGCATATCACGTGATATATAATAAGAATCTTCGGAAGAAAATATGCTCCTACAGCGATTTAACCATGTACAATTCTCCCAACGTCCTTAATGTCCATGCATTAAAAGGCGCATATACAGATACTGGGGCTGAATGGGTTCGGGAACTGAATGAGGTGCTTTATGAGAACACACAGTATATCTGCGATTTTCTTAATGCTGTCGGGGGGATTTCCGCTCCCCTGCCCCAGGGAACCTATATGATATATGCGGATATGAGAGATTATTGCAAGAATAACGGAAGAAGCATAGAAGATATCCTGCATGCCGGATGGGACGTGGGCGTAGGCTGGCAGGACGGCCGTGCCTTCGGCGGCGAATTTGCCATACGCATCAACGTCGCCCTTCCCCTTTCCCGCATAAAGGAAGCCTGCCGGAGACTTAAGGAGTATGTGTTTTAAGGGATTTTTACGCAGGTATTTTTCGATCCCCCGTTCTGTTATATGGATAGTCAAGGTGAAAGTCACAGGAGTGACCCCTTAACTCCGTCCCGCTCCGGACGGAGGATGCGGCAAATTCCCGGGTAGCATAATGCGACTTAGCTTCCATTCAGGTAAGTTTCGAAACAGTGATACCTTCCCACATGAGCAAGGAAGGGGAAAATATCATGTGTAGG
>CAJOQM010000043.1 GCA_905236845.1 uncultured Lachnospiraceae bacterium
ACTGTAACCGGTACAGGCAACTACACAGGCAGCGTAACGGACAGCTTCGAGATTGTAGAAGCTGAATCGGACAACGAGGAAGAAGACGATAACAACAATAACAGCAGCCAGAGTACAGAAGCTGCTACAGTCGATATCACTACTAAAGCTACAAAGCTTCTTAAGAAGGCAGGCTTAAAGAAGGCTACATACAAATAGCTTGATGTGTAATTAACTGATATATCGTAACATACTATTTCCTTAATTTCAGGGGCGTGCGGATGACCGTGCGCCCCTTTCTATTTGTTTAAAATACGGCCTTTCCCGGACCGGATTTTTATTTATCTGCCGCAGGCAAATGGCATTTTCCTAATACCCCAGTTCTTCACCCGCCAGCATCACATGTATCCTACCGGGGATGGCGCTGTGCCTGGTATAGACGAATTGCGAGCAGATGGTATCCGGCGAGAGACAGTTTATGCATTTGCCGGTCTTTGAACATGGTGTGTTTCGTGTAAGGCGCACGCAGTTTGCCGGGGAGGCGGTGTTTCGCACTCGTTCTATACATGCCTCAAGAGATGGCGCAACCTTATTCATGCCGCAAAGGATAAATACCTGCTTCGGTCCGTAGATAAGAGCAGCCACTCTGTTTCCCCGCCCGTCGATATTAAACAGCTCCCCGTCTATAGTTATCCCGTTTGTGCTCATCAGGTAATAGTCGCAGGAAAAGGCTTTCTGATAAATTTCGTCCGCTTCTTCATAGGTCATGTCGGGCTTTCTGAAATACCCTTCGATATCTGTGCGGGACATGAGAGCCTGCTTTAAGCCTGTTTCTTCAGCACTCATAGTGCCGCCGCAGGATACGGATGAGCCTTTTGGAATCTGACTCATGATAAAATCGCTTGCTTCCTTTCCTGTGGGGAAGTATGAGCCCTTCATATTTCTCTTTTCCAGGTTTTTAATTATGGTATTTGCCAGGTTTTCGTAATGTTTTTGTTTGGGTGTCATAACAGCCTCCTTTTCATGGATATTTATTTCTTGGAATATTTTAATAATTTTCGGTAGCTTTAGCAATATTTTTGGACAGAAAAATTGGCTGCATCGACAGGGGCGCAGGGCTTTTGTTGTTTTCCTGCAGGAATTGGCTGTGAAATTTTTGTTATTGACTTTTATCGGACTTTGGAGTAATTTTTCTTGGATTTCTGAAAGGAACGATTCTGTTCTTTGGCAATATTCTTGCAGGATTTATGATTTTATTTAGGTTGTACATGCGTTTTTGGTGAAATGCTGATTACGCACGACAAAATGGCAGCTGGCTGTCGTGCAGATTGGGAGAAATGTCATATACGCACGACAAAGTAACCGGCGGCTGTCAAGTCCTAAATTTGGTGTAAATTCCAGTCCTTAAATCCTTCCTGTAAAAATGGCACTTACTCTTACAGGAAGGGGAATTTTTGTTGCTTTTCCTATGTTCAAAGTTGAACTTACTGTCAGCATCATATATAGAGAATAACACTCCTGTTTTTCGTCATTGCGCAAAAGTCGGTTTGGTTTATACTATAGTGATTAAAAGCAGCTTGGACAATTCACCATTTGGAGGGCGAATGCTATGGCAAAAGAAAATGCGAAAGAATTTTTGATGAAGCTATCAGACAACAAGGAAGCCCTGGAGCTCCTTAACGGCAGGGAAAAGCCCAAGGATGCGGATGAGATTGCCTCTTTATATGCCGAGATAGCCGGGAAGCTGGGTGAAAAGGCCACGGCGGAGGATTTCAAAGAAGCCCTGGCGGAGATAGAAAAGGAAATGGTGGAAAAGGCGAAATCCGTTTCGGCGGATATCGAGGCGCTGGACGATACGCAGCTGGATGATGTAGCCGGCGGCATCGGTAATTATTACTTGTGCCACTTCTTTTGTAATACTAATGTATTTGGCCGGGGCTGTGAATACGATTTTGAAAATGACGACTGCTGGGTTAAGGATGCCTGCGAGATTGCATATGTCAATTATTGGGGATGCGATAAGACCTATCATGAAACAAGATGCGGGCATGGTGCTGATTAAGACTATTAGGGAAATACCGATTTAGAATAAATCAGCGTTTTTTTAGGATGAAGCCGCACATGACACCGGCTAGTATTAATAGGAGAGACGGAAAGCACCGTTATAAGCGTGGGATATGATAAGGCAGGGAACATATTCGCCCAGGCGGAAACTGTACCGGATGACGGGACATATGATGCGACCGTCATGTATAAACAGACGCAGGTCTTAAGTCTGTTATTTAGCAACTAAAGGGGAGTCGGATGAGAGTAAAAATATAAAGCATCCGGTCACTAAGGGCAGGACCAAGGTTCCTGTCGTCATGCAGCTCGAGGCGCTCGAATGCGGCGCCACGTGCCTTGACATGATCATGGCTTACTATGGCAAATGGGTTCCTTTAGAGCAGGTAAGGGCCGACTGCGGCGTGAGCAGGGATGGGTCAAAGGCAAGAAACATCCTTATGGCGGCAAGGAGCTACGGCTTTACCGCACAGGGCTTTAAAGGCGGCAAGGCCTATATCAAGATTTCCGCTCCGCAGCTTGGACTTGATGAAGCCTGGGAGGCAGCAGAAGTCGCCGGCATCGCTGATGATATCCGCGCTATGCCCATGCGTTGGTGGAAGATTATATTTCCAGGGCTTTCAATCTTTCCAATAATGCGTATGCTATTGTGGAAAAGATTGCCGACACAGAGGAACTCATATCAGAGACAATGGACATCTACAACAGTATGTCTGCGGAAGAATTGAGCGAACAGGGGACGGATGCGACGTGTGCCATCCCGGAGAATGGGATTTGGCAGAAACAGATATACTAAAGAAATTTATAAACTGGGACGGAACAAGCCGCCTGTATGGTATCAGCAAAACGCAGAAATACGGCTGGATATGTACCAGCGGCGTTCCCGTAAATGACAGCCGTTACAAGGCATTTATATTTACAGACGTGACGCTGGGAAATGTGATTGACAAGCTGAACAACTTTGTTCTGCAGTATTTTATCTCTACTCTGATTATAATCTTTGTTTTTTGCAGCCTGATGACAAGATATATTAACAAAAAGGTTACAAACCCTGTTAAGGCCATAGCGGATGCAGCAGAAGAATATGTAAGAGACAAATATAACGGCGCAAATAAAAGCCGTCATTTTGAAGAACTTGGGATACACTCTGGGGATGAAATTGAGGAACTTGCAGGCGTGATGGCTGATATGGAAGCCGGTCTTTCCGAGTATGAAGACAATCTTACAAAGATCACGGCGGAAAAGGAACGTATCAGTACGGAGCTTGATTTGGCAAACCGCATACAGTCGAGCATGCTTCCGAACATTTTTCCGGCATTCCCGGAAAGAAAAGAAATTGATATCTATGCTTCAATGACGCCGGCTAAGGAAGTGGGCGGAGATTTTTATGATTTCTTCTTTGTGAATGAGGATCATCCGGGCATGGTAATTGCCGATGTTTCCGGCAAGGGGATTCCCGCCGCAATGTTTATGATGATGGCAAAAAGCATGATCCGGACTAACGCCTCGTCAGGCTACAATCCGGCGAAGGTGCTTTCATCGGAAGATGATATGTTTGGGATGGAGCGTACTTTGCAGGCGGTAAACAAGGCTATGGACAAAACACCGAAGGAAATACCGGAGGTGGTGAGCTGCGATGTGGCAGAGTTTGTAAAGGATGCGGAGCAGTTTGACGATCTTACGATGCTTTGCATTGAATACAAGGGAAAAAATGCCTCGTAGAGGTCTGCTCAAATCATGGTGCTGTTTGGCGCTGTGGTTACGGGCTGCCTTATTATTCTCCCGGATCCAACAGGGAGGCGGGCTGCATAGGCTCTGTATCCTATATGTTTTTGTGATTATAATTGGAATGGGTATAAAGTATATATTTTTCCTGCCGATATAATAAACAGAGAAAGAGGCAGTATGCCGTTTTCGTACAAATGTAAAAGGATTTCATTTGCAATAAGAGTTACAGGGAGGTAGGTATTATGGCAGGTCTTAACGGTATATCTGCATATCAGCAGACGATTAATTCTGTAAATTCATCAAAGAGCGCATCTGTCTACGGCTCGGATAAAAGCGATTCAGCTAAAGAAACCAAGGTTGACATAAAAACATGGTTACCCATCAGCTCCACGAGTTCTTTAGTTCCCAGACAAACTGAATACGGCAGCACTATCGGTGATGTAGAGCTTTCTGATAAGGCAAAGGAGTATTACAAGCAGCTTAAGGCAAAGTATAATAATATGGAATTTATCGCCGTAAGCTCCGACATGAAGACGCAGGTGCAGGCGAATGCCGCTTCTTATGGCAATGCCAGCAAGATGGTGGTTCTTGTAGATGATGAGAAGCTAGAGCGCATGGCTACGGATGAATCCTTCCGCAAGAAATACGAAGGAATCATCGCCATGGCGCAGGGTCAGCTTAATGAGGCGAAGAATTCCCTTACTTCAAGCGGCGCATCTGTAAAGAATTTCGGGATGAGCGTAGATTCTAAGGGGAATACCTCTTTCTTTGCTACCATTGAAAAGAACGGGGAGCTTCAGCAAAAGCGCATCGAAAAGAAGCTTGCCGAAAAGAAAGAGCTTAAGGCAAAAGAAAAGAAGGAAGCCGCTAAAGAGGCGAAGGAAGAGCGCATTGAGGCGGCAAGGGAAAAGAGAGCCGAAAAGTCAGTTGATAATGAAAAGAGAGTTTTCGGCGAGGATGGGGATTATGCAAAACCCGACGCAGCCTTTGATGAAAAAGAATATGTGACTATAAAGGCAACGACTTTAGAAGACCTCCTTTCCAAGGTGCAGGATTATTCTTACAGCGGTGCGTCAGATCGGGTAATGACCGAAGGTGAAAAGATGCTTGGAGGTCATGTGGACTTTAGGTATTGATGCGCTTTTGCTTTGGAGGCGCCTATGAATATAGCTGCATATTCGCAAACTTCATATACGCAAAGTGCAAATAACAGTATCTTTGGGACACTGTATGCCCGTAAGGCCAAGAATAATGAAAACCAAAGCGCACGGAATGAGGAGCTTAGGCAAAGCATACGGACTCTTAACAGGGAAGGTACCGGTTCATCGGGTGCGTCTTCAGATAATAATCTAAATTATCTAAATGAGCTGCTTGGTATCGCCGGCGACTCTGAAGAGGCGGCGGATATCAGGCGGATTCTTGATGCTGTAAAACAAGATGAGCTTACGAATTATTCCGGACGCAGCGGAAATATATCGTTTTCTTTTGAAAGCATAAGCAATCTCTTTGAAAAGGCTCTTGATAGGAAAGAGGGCACCGGGGAAGTATCTTATAAATCTACTAAATACAATTATAAAGAGGTCGAGACGAAGATCCGTCAGGCAAAGACTTCCGTAAGCGCCGGGCAGGCTGTTCGCTCTGCAAAGAAAAAGGTCATGGATGTAAAGCGTCAGATCTCAAAAGGCGACGGGGATGCGGAAGAACTGCAGCTTGCGCTTACTCATGCGAAGCGCATGGAAATGGCGGCTCGTAAGAAAAAGCATCATTTAGAGCTTGAGGAGCTGGTGGAAAATACCCGGAAGATGGATGAAAAGCTTGAAAAATTTGAAGATGCGGCAGATTCGCAAAAGAGCGGCACTGGGAGGTTTGGATATTCCTTTGTGGATATGAAGGAAGAGGAGATTACCAAGCAAGAGGATAAGATCTTTGAAGAGCGGGAAGCTATGCTTGAAGAGACTCTTGAAAGCTTTGAGGATAGCGGCGTTACGCTTTCTGATGAGATGATGACCGGGCTTAATGAATTTATCTCTGAATTCGGAGAGGATGAGCTCGAAGCTCTTGAGGAAGCGATGGAATTTCTCGAGGATCTTGAGGTGATAGATCCTCATATGAGCGAAGAGGATTTTGAGGAGCTTAAGAGAAAGCACAGGGCATCCGAGGATAAGGCTATGCTTAAAGCTGATATGGATTATCTTAAAGGGATGGTAAAGCTTCAGCAGGAAAGGGGAAGCAATACAATATCAGCAAACGCATCATTTGGCGGTATGACAGGTGTCGCTTTTGCTTCACAAGGCGTTGCGGCAATTGCCGGAGGGGTTGATGCTGTCTGCGGCGGCAGTTTTGATGTGGCTTTGTAAAATATAAAAAGCCCTGCGGAATATGATCTGCAGGGCTTTTATTTATTGTGAAAACTTACTTTTCTGCCTCGGCTAACTTCATGGCTCTTACCTTAAGAGGAAGTCCGAATAGGTTTATAAAGCCCTCTGCGTCGTGGTGGTCATAGAGGTCTCCGGTAGTAAAGCTTGCCAGAGATTCGCTGTAGAGTGAATAGGGCGAAGTGGTACCGGCTTTGATGATATTGCCTTTATAAAGTTTAAGTTTAACTTCTCCTGTTACATATTCCTGTGTGCTTTCAACGAAAGCCTGGCAGGCCTCCCGAAGGGGAGTAAACCATTTTCCTTCATATACTATCTGGGCGAAACGGTTTGCCACATCCTTTTTCATATCATATGTGGCACGGTCTAATATAAGCTCTTCAAGCTGCTGGTGAGCCTCCATAAGGATGGTACCGCCGGGAGTCTCATATACGCCCCGGGATTTCATGCCTACTACTCGGTTTTCTACAATATCTATGATTCCGATGCCGTTTTCACCGCCTAATTTATTAAGTTCCTTAATTATCCCGGCTGCGGACATAGCCTTTCCGTTAAGGCTCTTTGGCATGCCCTTTTCAAATGTAAGGGTGATTTCTGTCTCCTTATCCGGAGCCTTCTGGGGGGATACGCCAAGCACCAGGAGATGATCGTAGTTTGGCGCATTGGCAGGATCCTCGAGCTCTAAACCCTCATGGCTTATATGCCAGAGATTTCTGTCCCGGGAATAGCTGCTGTCTGCGGAGAAGGGGAGATTTATGCCGTGTTTTTCGCAATACGCAATCTCATCCTCACGGGACTGCATATTCCAGGTCTCGTTGCAGCGCCAGGGAGCGATAATCTTTATATCGGGGGCTAAGGCCTTTATGCTAAGCTCAAAGCGAACCTGATCGTTGCCCTTGCCCGTAGCGCCGTGGCATATAGCTGTAGCACCTTCCTTGCGGGCTATTTCAACGAGCTTTTTTGCGATAAGAGGACGGGCCATGGATGTGCCGAGGAGATATTTATCTTCATAAATCGCATTTGCCTTTACGCAGGGCATAATATATTCATCAGCAAATTCCTCAACCACATCCAGTATATAGAGCTTTTCAGCGCCGGAGAGCTTTGCCCGCTCGTCTAAGCCGTCAAGCTCGCTTTCCTGCCCCACATCTATGCAGCAGCATATTACTTCGTAGTCGTAGGTTTCTTTAAGCCAGGGGATAATGGCTGTTGTGTCAAGTCCCCCTGAATATGCAAGAACTACCTTTTCTTTCATGATTAAATCCTCCTCGTATATGAATAATTACAGCCAGCAGCGCATATTTGCATTGTGGCTGTTGATAACGATTGACCTGCGATATAGTACCACGGAATGGGATTTGATGCAAGTGAATATTTATGCAATCGCATGAATAATTATTCACAAAAAATTAGCTGTAAATGAAC
>CAJOQM010000044.1 GCA_905236845.1 uncultured Lachnospiraceae bacterium
AACCTCACTTCCGAAGTTCTCCTCTGATTTGTTCTGCGTTATGTCAACCGCCCCCGGGTTCGACTGAATTTTTTTCGCAGATGTTATGTCTACGGCCTCACTCAAACCCCGTATATCCAGGGATTTTCCCTCTTTTTCAAGCTGCTCCAAATCTTCCGGAACCGCATGGTCTATCACCTGTTTTGCCATAACAGCTCTTTCCATATCCGTCGGCTCTTTGGAGAGGTTTGCGTCCTCGGGACGGTTTCCTTCAGCTACAGCCTTTGCGGCAGCATCTATGAGCCCTCCTTCATCTGGCGGCAATTCAATGTTTCGCAAAGTCTGCAAAGCCTTGAGATTATCCGCAGTCAAAGGAATGTCGTTAGACACCAGCCATCTGGCCATATCCATGGCTTTAGGATCATCCGAAACATCCGAATCTGCCACAATCTGCTTCATCTGCCCTTCAAGGGAGGAAAAATCTATATCCGCCTCCGGCGCCGGCATATATTCTGCAGCGGCGGAATTTTCCGCCTTGTAAATATTCGCCACAGTTGGCTCCATGCCGTTATCAAGCATGTATTTAACCGCACCGTCATCCATGGGGGCAAGCGTCTTTGCCGCCCCCACAGTGTTTTCGATATCCGTAACGTTTTCAGGCGTAGCCGGCAGATCCTGTCGACGAAGCGCCTGCTCTATCATAACCGCCTCGCCGGCGCTCCCTCCGGCCTCTCGGACCATCTGCGCATCAGGAGTGTTCCCTCCCATATCAGACACATCTATTCCCGCTTCCATAAGCGCCATCTTTATCTTGTCCGTCACAGTGACTATGGTATCGACCGGCTCGTCAAGGCCGGTTATGCCGTCCTTATTCATTGCGGCAAAATCCTCAGGAGTCATAATATTTGACAGGACTTCGAGCTTTTTGCTGATAAGATCTGCGTCAATGCCTGCGGCTCCGTTTGCAATATCCTCGGCGGATGCTGCGTTTGCAAACAATCCTTTAAGGGCGCTCGTGCTCTCCACATCACCGTGATTGGCATTTGTAAGCACGCTGAATACAGAACCGCTCCCATCCGCCTGAGATGCCTGGCCGGATTTTCCGATGCCGATGCCAGCAGCCTTGAACGCCCCGCTTGCCTCACCGGGGTCAGTTGCCTGATTTTTGGTATTCAGATTGGGATCTATATACATATTTTTCTCCTATAGATTGGTTTTTATGTGATTGCGCCGGGCGCATACATGTGCAGCATTATGTCAACCGCTACCCTGTGCCTTTTTATCCCGCAACAAGGTCAACCTGCTGCACGGTGCCTGCTCCGCCGCTTTCCTTCAGATACATGCCGGTGCTGCGGATAATGGCGTCTGTATTATTATCAGCATCCTTCAGGGAAAATTCAGTCCCGACTCTCCCCAAATATATCGCCCCTACATCCGCCTGCTTTAGCGAAAGCAGCGTGCGCTGCCCGTCGGCATCCACGGTCCATACCTTTAGCTTGTCAAAGACGCTGTCGCTTTCGTCTATCCATCCGTTTCCGTCCTCATCATACTCTGACAGATCCGCAAATCCGTCGCCGGATTTCGTCCCGAAGAGCTCTGAACCGTTATTTATAACCCCGTCGCCGTTTTTATCCAGCGCCAGGAATCCGCTGCCGTATCCAGCAAAGGAAATCTCCTCTTCCTTCCCGTCGGAATCAAGGTCAAAATAAAATTTCTGATCCGAGATATTTGCCGCCGGCGCATCAATGTTTATAACCAAAGGATCCGTTGTAAACTGTTCCTGTGTGGTTGATTGGAAAAACCCTGCTGCCCGCCGACTCATCCCAAGCTGCATATTAAAGCTGATAGTTCGTCCGTCTGATGTAACCGCAGTCCCCATAGCAGCAAAGGACGTATCCTCCGCCTCCAGCCACGAAGTCTGCGTTTCGCTGACCCTGGTCCACACTGTATCTCCAGCGTCGCTTATTCCGGAAATGCCGCTTTTGTGGTGGTTTCCGAACAGTCCTCTTAGAAGCATCTCAAGAAGCGTCATCTTTTCGTCTCCCGAAAGCTCGTAACTGTCGTATTTTGAAGAGTTTGTTCCGGCGGTCACGAACAATCCCTGACGATTATACATCCCTGTTTTTGTACCGATTCCGTAATTTTCCTTTAATTCATCAAGCTGCTCCGCAAAGGAACGGCTGATGCCGGTACTTACCGTCGTTGTCCGGGTGTTTACATAGGAATAACTTTGATGTGTGCTTTGCATGTTTACAGAGCTTGTTTGAATTTTCATATTCTGCCTCCTTTTCAGCAGAGGCAGGTCAGTCCATTAGTCTGTCTGGTATCTTTATCGGATTTTTGTGGGAAATGTTTAATCCGGGAGCAAACCATGCTATAATACGCAGGATTACGCATAGAATAACGCTTGCTTTTCGGTCTATCACAAACTTTGCGTTATGTAAACCAAACACAAGGAGAACACCATGACAAAAGAAGACATCTTAAACCACGCTTCTACGCCCCTTTGGGCTTCACCCATCCCTACGACGGAACATATATTCAGAAATCGCGACCACATGTATATTCTGTACAAAACTGACCCGGATGCACTGCGCATCGCAGTTCCGGAGCCGCTGGAGCTCCCGGAGGAACCTCTTGTACGCTTTGAGATGATGCGTATGCCGGATACCACAGGCTACGGCGACTATACTGAATGCGGCCTGGCCATCCCCGTGCTTTTTAACGGGCAGATGGGCGAATACCTCCACATGATGTATCTGGATAATTTCGAGGCTACCGCAAGCGGCAGAGAAGCCCACGGCTATCCAAAGAAGCCGGGACACCCCAGGTATTTCCTGGATGACAACACCCTGGTAGGCACCCTTGACTACGGTCGAAGCGAGCCCCTCCGCGTCGCTACCGCCACCATGACCTACAAATATTATCCCCTTACCAAGGAGCAGGCTATGGCACAGCTCACCGAGCCTATATACATGCTTAATATGATACCCGGCTATGACGACAAACCCAGAGTCTGCGAGCTTAACGTAGTCCGCAACAAGCCGGAAAACATAAGGCTTATCGAGGCTTGGGCCGGCAACGCCAGACTCCAGATGTTCGACCATGTAAATTGCCCCATGAACGACCTGCCGGTGCGTGAAATCGTCTCCTGCAGCCATATTATTGCAGATATGAAGCTCTCTGCGCCGGAGGTGATTTATGATTATCTGGGTGAAGGTAATTAACGATAAATTAAATGCGTCAACCAACATCATGTCCGGACTTATACTGATATAGCAATCCGGACTGATGTGGGTGTTCTTTGTTGACAGATTCTTTCAGCTGTGCTAGTATGCTTGCGAGCATTACCTCGGCTCATCTTTAATTTATATCCCGGCAAATTCTATGCCACTGCAACCCTTATCACAAAATTTGGCATAGATTTTAAACGCTGTTAAATTGCTTATTTATAACTTCTATGCCACTACCTCCGCTCTTTCATCCAGGTGGCATAATCCCGAAAAAAGAAACCCGCTTACCTGGCAACTTTTTATGCCACCACTGTCGTTTTTGCCCGATATGGCATAATACCTCCCGAAAATTATTCTTTGACCCGGCAACCTTTTATGCCACCACCGTCGTTTTCGCCCGATGTGGCATAGTACCTCCCGAAAATTATTCTTTGACCCGATAACCTTTTATGCCACCACTGTCGTTTTTGCCCGATGTGGCATAGTAGCTCCCGAAAAAACCTTTCAACCCGGCAACCTTTTATGCCACCACCGTCGTTTTCGCCCGATGTGGCATAATTCTCATGAACAATCATTAATTTCCCGCTAATCCCCGCAGATATTGGAACACACAGATTTTGAAACAATATTCATCAGCACAGAAAGGTACAGGTATAAACACAATGAACGAAAAGATTTTTTATGAAACCGCAAAAAGATATCTTGATCTCTATTCAGAAATGCAAAAGAAAATCGATGCGAGTCTGTCTAAAGCTCCGGAGGGAAATCTGAAGATTTCCAGGACAAACGGTCAAAGCTATTACTCCGTAAGGACACTCTCTGAAGGAAAAAAGAAAAATCTATATATATCAAGGAATAAGGCAAAGCTCCTAACCCGCCTGGCTCAGAAAAAATATGACAAAAGCATTCTTCCCCTGGTTGTGGAAAATATACGGGCACTGGAGGAATTTCTGAAAAATTATAACTTCGGATGTCTGGAAGAAGAATATTTGAAACTGGAAGGCAATGGCGACTATCTCTTAAAGCCGTACCACGAGCGGGTAGCAGACATTATCAGCGACTGGGAAAATGAAGAATACGCCCCAAACGACTATAACAACGAGAAAAAAATATATCCGACGGACAACGGCGAAATGGTGCGGTCAAAATCCGAGGTAATTATCGCAAACACTTTGCGGCAATACAACGAACGGTTGCTCTACAAATATGAGAGACCCCTTTACCTAAATCTTGAAGGATACTATAACCCCATTTATCCGGACTTTACCATTTTAAATAAAGAAACCGGCACCATCAAATACTGGGAGCATTTCGGGATGATGGACGATCCGGATTATGTATACAAATTCGTGCGCAAGACAAATACCTATAACTGCGCCGACATCCTGCCGGGACGAGACCTTGTCATGACTTTTGAGAACAAGGATTATCCACTCAATATACAAAATATAAAATCTGTTATAGAGGAATTGCTTTGATTTTTAAGCGGGTACGCAGTTTGAAAGCATACTGCGATTACTGGAAACACTGATAATTTAAATAATCCCTTTTTGAAACATACTCTTCCTTGTAAGGGCATGTAGGAAGCCACATGCCCTTTATTTTTTTATTTACATTTCTTGGAAATTCGCTATAATAACCCTCGTATGATTCTGCAAATCAATAAGGAGAATATTCATGGATATATCAAATTCTGCCGATATGGCGAATTTAAGCATAGAAGAGTTTGTGGATAAGCTGGCGTCAGCTGCGGCTGTGCCGGGCGGCGGCGGCGCTGCTGCGCTCGCCGGCGCACTGGGCATTGCCCTTGGCAACATGGTGGGCGAGCTTACCACAGGCAAGGCAAAATACGCCGATGTAGAGGAAAATATACAATCGCTCATGGCAAGGGCGGATGCCCTGCGCGCCCGCCTCCTCGCCTTAATAGGCGAGGACGCCGCCGCCTTCTTTCCCCTCTCCAAAGCATACTCCATCCCCAAGGACGATCCCTCCCGGGATGAGATCCTGGAGCGCTGCCTAAAGGATGCGGCGGCTGCCCCTTTTGAGATCCTTAAAGCCTGCTCCGAATCCATAGACATATTGACCGAATTCTACGAAAAGGGCAGCCGCCTTATGATTTCAGACGCCGCTACGGGAGCTATGCTGGCCCACGGCGCCATGTGCGGAGCCGCAGTAAATATCCGGGTAAACACAAAGCTTATGAAAGACAGAGCCTACGCTGACAACCTGAACCGCCAGACAGACGAAATCCTTAAAAGCAGCCTTCCTGCTGCCCTTTCTATATACAACGACTTTATGGGAGATAAATAATGGCCAGAATACTTAAAGGCGCCCCTGTTGCCGCCGACATAGACGAAGATACAACCAAAAGAGCAGCCTCTCTAAAAGCAAAGGGCATAGTCCCCACCCTTGCGATACTGCGCGCAGGCGAACGCTCTGATGACGTCGCCTACGAAAAGAGTGCTGTTAAACGATGCTCTGAAGTAGACATCGCAGTCCGCAGAGTAACTCTGCCCGAAGATGTCCCTGCAGCGAATTTCTACAACGAGCTAGACAAGCTTAATAACGACGAGAGCATTCACGGAATCCTTATGTTTCTGCCGCTGCCTTCTCATCTTGACAGCGAAAAGGCCCGCCATATGCTCTCCCCTTCCAAAGACGTGGACGGCTGCACCGACGGGTCACTTGCCGGCGTCTTTACAGGCTCCGACACGGGATTTCCTCCCTGCACGGCTCAGTCCGTCATGGAGATGATCCGCTACTACGGCATAGATACGACGGGCAAAAAAGCCGCCGTCATTGGCCGCTCCCTGGTCATCGGACGCCCGGTTTCCATGATGCTTATGCAAAAGAACGCTACCGTAACCATCTGTCACAGCCGCACGCAGGATATTCCCTCTATCACAAAAGAAGCGGATATCCTGATAGCAGCTACCGGACAGCTTGAAAGCATAACACCCGAATACATCAGCGAAAACCAAACCGTAATCGACGTAGGTATCGGCTGGTCCGAAGAAAAACAAAAGCTATGCGGCGACGTGGATTTTGATAATGCAGAGCCCATAGTCAGCGCCATTTCCCCCGTCCCGGGAGGTGTGGGAAGGCTTACCACCAGTGTCCTGGTATCTCATGTAGTTACATCCGCAGAGAGGATGGCAAATCATGGGGGTTGACATAACGTCGGGCAACAATTCAAAAGCCGTCACAAACATAACGCCGAGCAGCGGCGCAAAATCCAAAGCCCTCGACCTTACCAAGCGCTATCTTCTTTTTATATTCAGCCTTTTTTGCACGGCGATGGGCATAGCCCTTGCCAGGCACAGTGACCTGGGCGTTTCGCCCATTTCATCCGTGGCGAACATCCTTAGCCTGAAATATACAAATATATCTCTGGGCAACTGGCTTATTATCTGGCATTGCTTCCTCATAGCGGGTCAGATCATACTTCTGCGCAAAAATTTCCAGCTCATCCAGCTTCTGCAGCTGCCGCTTTCTTTGCTATTTGGCTGGTTTACGGATATATGCGTCGTTATAGTTTCCCCCATCCCCACACCGGTTTACCCGGTGCGTCTTGCCATTATATTTGTAGGCATACTTTTTACCGCCCTGGGCGTCAGCCTGGGTCTTATCGCAAACGTCATCCTAAACTGCGGTGAGGCCATGGTTAAAGCCATCGCCGATACCTTCCGGCTCGACTTTGGCTATACAAAGGTCGGCTTTGACGTGTTCTGTGTGACCACATCAGTCGTCCTTTCTCTCATATTCTTTGACATGCCAATCCACGGCACCCGGGAAGGTACCGTCATCATCGCCCTTACCACAGGTCTTGTGGTAAAGGTCTATATGAAACACATCAAGACGCCGGTAGAACGGCTTCTTAAATTACAATGACCGCCCCATCTGCATCCTGGCATTTGATTTTCGCTGCTCTGCGCTTCTTAAATTGGCTTCTTAAATTATAAACATTTTCTATCCAAATTATTGAATATTTATAAACCTTGTGATATTATTGCAAAGTGTGTAGACAACAGGCGCCGGTCGGCAACGGTCAAGCGCCGCAGTTTGGGCACCCCGTCAGACCGTCTAACCCTTTTATTTACAGGGTTTTTCAAGATCTTGGCAAAGGCGCCTGCAATAAAAAGGAGGTAGCATTTTGAAAAAATATGTAGCAGAATTTATCGGAACAGCAGTCCTTACAGGTGTCGGATGCGGCACAGCAATGACGGTGGGCTGCGATGCAGCTTCAGGCAGCGGATATCTTATTACCGCCATAGCCTTCGGTCTTTCTATCGTAGCCATGGCATATTCCATAGGAAATATCTCCGGATGCCATATCAATCCGGCAGTCACTATTTCCCTGTGGATGCGGGGACGCATGGAATCATCCGATGTAGCAGGCTATATCATAGCCCAAATCTTAGGTGCCTTCGCAGGCTCCGCCATCAATCTTGCTATCTTTGCATCATCAGGCGTTACCGACGCTACCGGAGGTCTGGGCGCAAACGGCCTTGCCGGCGTTAACGGCTCTGTCGTAGCAGGTCTTATCGTAGAGATAGTTCTTACATTTATATTTATCCTTTGCATACTCGGTGTAACCGACGAAAAATTCAGCCACGGCAGCTTCGGCGGACTGGTGATTGGCCTTGCGCTGGTATTCGTTCATCTTATGGGCATCGGCCTTACCGGAACCTCCGTAAACCCCGCCCGCTCCATAGCACCCGCAGTGCTTGCGGCATGCACAGGCAACGCAGCTCCCCTGGCATCCCTTTGGGTATTTATCGTAGCGCCCATAGTAGGCGGTGCGCTGGCAGCCGTTGTTTACGGATATTTATCTTCTGACAATTAATGAATCCCATTATGTATGTATTCGCATACGAATGCGAAAATTTATAATTATCCCAAGGAGGAAACATGAAAAGAAAAGTATTCAGCATGGTCATGGCGACGGCTCTTTGCTTTAGCCTTACACTCACAGCAGCCTGCGGCTCCGGTTCGGGAACCGCTACATCCGATGCTTCGGGCAGCGCAGCATCAGCAGATGCTTCCGGCGACGCATCCGGCGACATGGGCTCTACCGGAAGCACACCTACCGAATCTGATTCAGCCAAGGCAAATCCCGATGCGGCAATCACCCTTGACGGCATCGCCATGGGACAGGTGCAGTCGCTTATTACCACAGCTTCCCTCGTCTATGACGGCGGCGAACTTGACGAAGAACACACTACAAACGCCAACGTCCTTGAAAGCGGCGATTCTACCAGCATCATCATAGACGGCGACAACGAAAACGGCATAGTAATCCGTAACACCGGAGCTTTTGTCCTGGGCGGCGAATCCGACCCCGAATTGCTGGCCGAGAAGATTAATTTCTCATATGTAACCGGGGATAACAACGGCGACTGGGATGCTTTCTGCGAAGAAATGGGATATGACTCCTCATTAAGCATAGAAGAAATCGCAGAAGACCTCATCGCAAGCGGCTCTGCGGACAGCTATACGAATATGAACCTGGCGACCCCAGACACCGTGTCTTTGAGCAACTATTACGTTGACATGACAGGCACCGGCACAAACGACATGGGCGGCTTCGGAGCGGCTTTGTATGTATCCGACAATGCGGTTGCCGAGTTTAACAACTTCAAGGTAATTACCAGGGGACCGGGTCGCGGCGCTCTCTTTACCCGCTTCGGCGCACAGGCAACCGTGAATAATTCCACATTCTACGCAGTATCAAGCTCTGACGACAGCTCCGCAAACGGCTGCCCTCCGGGACTTTTCCTTGAAGGCAAGGTCCGCGCAACCAACGCAGTGGGCGCATCGGTTGTAAATTACAACGACTCCGTAGTCATAAGCAAGGGCTGGGGCGCACTTAGCACAGACAGCGACGATCTTTATACAAACGCTGACACACCTACTACCCTGAATATCAAAAACAGCTACATCGCTGTACTTTCCAGCGGTTACGGCGCATATTCCGACGGTGCGGCAAGAGATACATTCACCGATTCTTATATCGACGTACCTGATTACGGTGCAGTAGAGACCGGAATCGGCATCGTGGAATATGACAACTGCGTCCTTAACGCAGGTATGTACGGCGTAATGACCCATTCTGGTAACAGCACCGGTGATATCGTATTTAACGACTCCGAGCTCCATGTAGGTGAAGCAGCCGTAATGCTTAGGGATACGGCAAATACAGTAGTATTTGACAACACTACCATAGCTTACGACGGCACATCCACCATAAATACCGAAGCTGCTCTGGCATACGGCGTTGATATGGACGATGTGGATGAACAATTCGGCACGACCGACGGAGTATATGCAGATTATGAACATACGGAATTCAGAAACCCCGACTCTCATTGCATTGTAAAACTCCTGCATAATTCAGACTCCGGCTCCGGCACAGAGTCAACGGGCGCAGCTCCCACGGTTACCATCAAGAATTCTACAATGGAAGGCGACATTCTTAACACAGCAGCTATGGAAGGCGATGAAAACACCGCTACTTCCGGTCCCGCAGGCGAAGGCGTCCGCACCGCAAGGAGCCTTGAGGTAAGCCTTGATGCTTCCAGCATAACAGGCGCTATTTCCCTGGGACAGGATACCTGGGCTATAACCCACTTTGCATCAGGCGAAAATGAGTCCACAGACATCGGCTATGCCGAATCCACCGAGCTTGGATCATTCCACGACGACGGCTTCGGACTTACTCTCTCCCTTGCAAACGGAGCTACATGGGAAGTTACGGAAACATCATACCTTACCGAACTTACCATAGACGACGCCTCATCCATAACAGGCGCAGACGGTGCGACCGTCACCATGACCGTAGACGGTGAGGAGACCGAAATAGCAGCAGGTACCTACAGCGGCGATATTGTGATTACGGTTAAATAAGATGTAAACCAAAATAGCGGCGGCAAGGTGTCGGTGTTATGTAAACTCGCACCAAACCTGCACCAGGCCCACACCAAGCCCTCGCTCGTCTTAAAATCAATCAAAAGGCTGATGCCTCCCCTCAAAGGCTGTGATAGTATGATAAGCGAATTTCTGCATTTATCATCATTCACATGAGGGGAGGCTTTTTTATGAAAAGAAAAATATTAAGTAAGATTCCGGTGCCTGTTCTGGCGTTATCTTTATTTATCGCTCTGGCATCGGCAGATGTATGGGGAATCACATTTTCATACAGCGATGCATACCTGTATATTAACGGCAACAAAATAACAAATGGAACAGATACCGCTGTCGCCGTAGATATAGAAGTTGCAGGCGGCGAGTCCCTTACCTGCCCGGATGACTCCGGCCCTATTACCCCGTTCTTTGATACCGGAGCTACCGTCAATTACTATGCAACAGACGGAACTACGCTGTATACCACGGAAAATCCCGCTAATGCATCAACTACATACACGGTCTTAAATATCTCTGACATTGGCGCTGTGATTCGGATGCCCAGGAGGCTTTTAGGTGCTGGGATTTAATTTCCGTTACTACCGGAACCGGAGCCAATGATATCCATTCTCTCTCATTTCAGGCAGTAAACTACACAAAATCAACCATAATCTATGTACTTAACGAAGAGACAAATTCCTCCGACAACCCCTCCTATTACTACGAGGGCAAGACAGCTATTACCCTAAGCAATCCTACCCGTGAGGGCTATACCTTTGACGGATGGTATACGGCAAGCGATTTTTCGGGAAGCGCCGTAACCGGCATAAGCACTACCGATACGGGCGCAAAGACATTTTATGCAAAATGGACTCAAAATTCGACCACAGACAACACCTCAAGTAATAACACAACCACCTCCGATTCCACCGATGACACCTCTTCCTCCGCCACCACTCCCGATAAGGATGCCACAGAAGGCGACGTAGCGGGATCCACATTCGGAAAGCTCTTTGCACGCTCCCTCAAGCAGACGGCAAATTCCGTAACTCTGAAATGGAAGAAAGTAAAGGGCGCCACCGGCTATATCATCTTTGGCAGCCAGTGCGGCAAGAACACTCATTATAAATACATAACGACCATCACAAAGGGTTCGACCACGACCTGAACTCACAAGAAATTAAAGAAAAACAAATATTACAAATATTATGTTGTAGCATACAAAATAAAAGACGGCGAACAGACCGTATTATGCAAATCAAAGACAGTCCACGCCACCACAAAGAGCACTAAATACGGTGTCGCCCAGAGCATATACGTAAATAAAGACAAAGTATCCGTCAGCAAGGGAAAGACATTCAAAATCAAGGCAAAGGAATTAAACAGCAGCAGAAAGATTGCAAAGCACCGCAATATCTGCTTTGAATCCTCCAATACAAAAGTAGCAACCGTAAATAAAAAAGGCAAGATAACTGCCGTCGGCAAAGGCACCTGCAAGATATGGGTTTACTGCCAGAACGGGCTGTACACTTCCGTTAAAGTAACCGTTAAATAATCAGACACACCGCTGTTTCGGTAAATATTAAGAGGGGGCTTAAACCCCCTCTTATTCTGTCTGCTTTTGCTCCTTTTTCGCAATACCAGCGTAGGAAATCGCTATTTCACTGTGATTGTGATGGTCTTTACGGTGTTTACATAACTCCCGTTTGTCGGTGATGTTACCTTAAATTTGTATTTGCCCTTCTTTATCTTTTTACTGAAGACTATCTTTGCACTTTTGCCGCTTTTGATTTTTATTATCTTTGATTTTACCGCCTTCTTCGCCGCTCCGTTGGATGCCGTTACCTTTAGTTTTGCTCCGGAATCAGATGTAATCTTTACGGTAGCCTTCTTACCTTTATTAAGCTTTAGCTTTGAAGCCTTGATGGTTGCGCTTAGGCTCTGCGCCGTAGTTGATGTATTTGCGTCAGCTGTTGTTTCGGTAGCTGCTGTCGTATTCGCAGCAGAAGACTCTGTTCCCTGACCAACCGACTCCTGGCTGCCGGATGAACCGCCGGTTTCATTCTGCGATGAATTGCTTACGGAAGTATCCTCATCCGCCTTGTCAATGGTCACACTTACGCTATTAGCCGATGTGTCGTTGTGGTTGGAATCGCCGGCCACCTTATAATAAACCGTATATGTTCCTGCCGCAGTCGCCGTGGGCACCGATGCGGACCAGCTCGTCGCGTCCAGGCTGTATTTCATAGTGCCGCCGCTGGCCGCACCTGCCGTAACCAATTCCTGCGCAGAGCCCGTATATGTAAGGGAATATGCCGTCGGCGCCGTCTCAACCGCCGCCGTAGCCTTTGTTACTTCTATATATCCGTCACTTGCGATGGTAAATGTAACACTATAATTGCTGTTGGTATTGCTGAACATATCAGCGGTAAGTCCAATGTAAGATGTCCCGGCGTTGGTTTGCGAAGCAGCCGCCGTACCGCTAAAACTTATAGCGCTATCCGGATAAGAGGTATAGCTCTTGGTGATGGTGTATCCGCTTACCGTGTGAGCCGATCCGTCATACACGGCGGTATCTGTATTTCCCGTTATGCTTACGGTCACAGCCCTTTTGCTCACAGTTAAAGTATAGCTGGCCGTTGCCTGTAAATAATAATCCTTAAGAGCCGCCGTAGCTGTAATAGTTGTTGTTCCGACACCGCAAATAGTGACCTCACCCGTGCTGCCATCTACAGTTGCGACATCCGTATCACTGCTTTCATAAGTCACAGCGCCATCCCCTGTAGTATGTGCCGCTGCTATCTTAAATGCGTCGTCTCCGTAGGTCTTACTTACTGTATCGCTTGTAAATGTCAACGTCTGTTCCGCAAGTTCATACCATTTGGCATAAAGAGTAAGAATCCCCTCTGCCATTTCCGTATCGAAATCATATTCAATGGTCAGATCCGCATCCGTGTACCACCCGTCAAAACGGAATCCTTCCTTCGTCGGATTATCCGGCTGTGTAACCTTCTCTCCTACATTTACATTAAATGTATCTATACTGCTTCCGCCGTTGGTGTTAAATATTACGGGGTAGTTGGGGGAGGATGTGCTTATGGTTATTACATCCGATCTGAATCCCGTACTAAGCAAATTGGTAGCGCTATACTTTCCCGCCATCACATAATATGTATAAGTCGCTGATGACGACACACCGGTATCTGCGCAATTTGTATATGTAGTATAACCTATATATGAGCTGTTTCTATAGACCATATAATAATCGGCGTCCTCTACCGCATCCCACGAAAGACCGACTCCTGATCCGTCATAATAACCCAGTAAATTACCGGGCACATCATAAATATACACGGTAAGCTCATCTGTTACTGGCCCTGTATATTCTGTTCCTCCCGACATCTTATAAAATTGAGCTGTAACCGTATATACACCCGGGTCGGGATAATACCTCCACACACCGCTACTGACCGAGACGGCATATGCTTTTGTATACGCCGATGCTCCCTGTGCCTTGTAATTTATTATGCATCCGTCATAAGAACCGCTGCCTGTGATTTTAAGTATCGCCTTTCCTGTACCTGTCATATATCCGGCTGTAACCGTCGGCGTCTCGGTAATATTCGGAGCCGTCTCCACTCCCAGGATATAAGATTTGCTTGCGGTCACTGCACTCTCGTCTACCACAGGCACGATGCGGTAATAGTATTTAGTTCCGGCTGTCAAATCACTGTCAGTATATGCCACCGACTCAGTCGTTCCAACCGTACTGAAATCCCCGGCAGGAGAATCCGCCCTCTGCACCTGATAGCTGCCCGCACCGCTCATAGCCGTCCATCTAAGAGCAATGCTGTCCGTGCCGTAATCCGTACACTTAAGACCGGTCACACGGCTTACAGATGTAGTATCAGTAGTAAGTGCATTTATACAAAAATTACCCCGATATGAATTGCTGCTGTTTTTAGTGGAATAATCTACCCATGTGCTTCCGCTTAGATAATAGCTTTCACCGGAATTTTCAACCACTGTGCTTGAGAAATTTGAATTATATGTCATATACTCGGACGCCACCAGATAATCGCTGCTGCTTTTTATTACAACAGCAAACTTTTCCCCTTCCGTAAGATTTACAGACTCATCCAAAGTAATAGTGTACATCCCCGGATAGACCACCTTTCCACTGGCAGTAGCAGCGGCTTCATCCCCCAGTGTAAGCGTATCATCCGTACTTACACCGGTATATATTTCCACGGTATAATCAATACTTGATGCCGATGACCCCGTCTCAAAAGATATAGCCTGTAATGTTTCATCTCCTTCAGCCGTATAAACATTAGCCACGGATTTTCCGTAACTGTATCCGTAACTACTATGTATCTGCGGCGTATAGGAATAATTATTATCATAATCTTCAGAAGTATCAGCCTCAAATACATAGGCTGTCCTTCCGCTTAATGAATTATCACAATATGAAATCCAGAAATATCCACTATGAGAAAATATATCCTCTCCCTTTTCGGTTGTCTCATCCAGCCAACTGTTTCTGACCAGCCAGGCTCCGTCACTATCGGCTGTTTCTTTAAAATTTTCTTTCGGAAAATTATCGTCCCATCCCACTATGCAGACAGCGTGAGTGGTCGTGCTATAATAATTATTGTAATAAGAATTGTAATCCGAATCATAGAATGTCGAATTGCCCGTTTCATAGTAGCTTATCCCCACTATGCCGTTCGACATAATAGCCTGCTTTACCTGCATCTGGTTATCGGTGATATTTATCTCATATACATTCTGCAGATGTACCGTATCCTCGTCATATCCCAGTGAATCCGGCATTACACTTGCCGTAGTCGAACTGCTTTCAGCCTCCGCAACCTCCGATGCGTAGCTGTACGGCACGGTTGATTCTTCTGTCGCTCCTTTCCAGTTCATCAATGTCTGGGCGGCATAGAGTACATTTCCTCCATAATCAAGCAAAGAGTTATTTTCATCATATAGCCGGCTTAAAGTCTCTCCCTGCTCTCCAACCATAGCATTAGCCAAATGCGTGTAATAAAAATACGCCAGCTGGAGCTCGCTATAATCCACATCATCCCTGTCCACGGTGCCGTTGCGGTCACCCTGATCGGTATTGTTTATAAGATATGTTTCCAGAAGGGCAATTGAGGAGTGCGCCCAGCAGGTGCCGTAGCTTCCCTGGTTTCGAAGCGGGGGCAAGTGCTCAGCAAGATACGCTTTTATTTCATCTTCCTTATCGTAAGAATACGGATACGCCTCGGCGGGATCATCTTCTGTTATGCCTTTCTTTAATGTCAGGCTTTCCTCTTTTTCATCTATGAGGAGGTCCTGCGCATCCTCAAAAGACACATAGCTCTTCGCCCCCGGCAGATTGCTGTCCCAGGGCATTTCCTCATAACCCGGGACAAATGTGAATTCTTCTTCCGCTTCCTCCCCAGTTTCTATGTCGTTGATCGATGTTGCGTGGGCGCTCTCGGTATATACCCACCCGAATATGGTCAGGGACAATCCTGCTGTGATTACTATACTTGCGATAATTTTCCCATCTATCCTTCTCATACCAGCTACCTCTTAACCTTTTACAATAAAACTCCCGTATCAGCCTATTAATTTTATTCCCCTCTATGATACCACAAATATATGGAATTTATAACCTTTTCTATCCAAACAGCTCTCCGGCGGGTACTGAAATCACCAGTTTTCCTCTCATCAGTACCCAAGACCCTCCCCGACGGGTACTGATATCACCAGTTTTCCCCTCATCAGTACCCATAAACACGCTCATCGGGTACTGATACCGTGGATTCCCTTTATTTCAGTACCCAAGAACACACCCGACGGGTACTGATATCGCCAGTTTTCCCCTCGTCAGTACCCAAATCCATTCCTGCCGGGTACTGATATCTCAAATTTCCTTTATTTCAGTACCAAAGTACATGCCGCCTCAATCCCTCAGGCATCCCACCGGGACTATCATTACTCCGTCACGTCTCATATACGCAAAAGGCGCCACAGCGCATAATACCATCATAAAAGCCGGCTCGCTCATTTTGTCGCAGTTGATGCGGTTTTTGAGCTTAAGGAGGCTCGCTGCGCCCTCCTCTATCAGATTGTCGCCGCCCAGCTTTATCTCCACGAGACCATAGCTGCCGTTTCGTAAATGTACGACCGCATCGCACTCCAGCCCGCTCTTATCACGATAGTGGAATATCTTGCCCCCTATCGTCTGGGCATATACCCGCAGATCCCTTACACACATATTTTTAAACATAAGCCCCATAGTAGCAAGGTCGTTGACCAGATCATTCGGCGCTATGCCCAGAGCTACCGTTGCAATGAAAGGATCCACCAGATATCTCGTATCAGAGCTCCGTATGGCTGTCTTTGATCTCAGATTAGGATTCCACGCCGGAGAATCTTCTATCAGGAATATCTTTTTAAGCGCAGTCATGTATGATCTCAATGTATTCTCGCTGAAAGGATCGTTTTCGTCGGTTCTGACATCCTTAAGTATAGATGTAACCGTCGCCTCCGACGAGACACTACGGGCATAGGATCTTAATACCCGTCTTGCTCTTTCGGGATCTCTCTTTATATCATCCACCCTTGAAATATCGGATTCAGCCACAGCATCATAGTAATCCACTGCCTGGGCTAAAGCAACTCTTTTCGACTTGCCTATGGCTTTGGGTCAGCCGCCCCGGCATATCATAAAAGCGATGTCTGAAATACTGTGGTCGTTTGCGCCGTTTATTTCATGCTCTCCGGTAAACAACGCTTTTAGGGACACGCTGCCGTCAGACTCACCTGATTCAAACAGACTCATAGGTCTCATTATAAGCGATGTAATCCTGCCGGTACCGGTGTGTGATATCTGGGATTCATCCGCAGGCACTGCAGATCCCGTCAGAATAAACTGTCCGAATTCATCCCTTTGATCCACTTCAAACCTCACTGCATCCCACAGCTTCGGGGCAAGCTGCCATTCATCTATCAGACGGGGTACATCCCCCTGAAGCAATGCGCCGGATTCATTTGAGCCATCTCCAGATACTGCTGCTTCCTGGACGGATCTTCCATATATACTATAGATTTCGCCGCATGAGCCGCCGTAGTGGTCTTTCCGCACCACTTTGGACCCTTTACCAGAACGGCTCCTTTTGCCTATAATTTCCCGGGCAAAACTTTGTCACATAATCGATTTAGATATTCGCCTTTCATAATTCCTCCAAAGCCTGTATTTACGGGAAATAATATCTCCCATTGATGACTTTG
>CAJOQM010000045.1 GCA_905236845.1 uncultured Lachnospiraceae bacterium
AAAATCCTCTTCATAATCCTCATCGGCATAATTTTCGTAATCCTCTTCATCATATCCGATAAAGTCTCCGGATTCTTTTGCCTGGGTCTCGGATTTGATATCAATCTTGTAGCCTGTAAGCTTTGCGGCAAGACGGGCATTCTGTCCCTCTTTACCGATTGCAAGAGAAAGCTGATAATCAGGCACCACAACATCTGCCGTCTTTTCGTCGGCATTTGCGATTACATAAATAACCTTTGCAGGGCTCAAAGCGTTTTCAATAAAATTAGCAGGGTTGTCATTCCAGCTTACTATATCAATCTTTTCTCCGTGAAGCTCTCCGACAATGGCATTTACCCTGGAGCCGTTAAGTCCTACGCAGGCACCTACGGGGTCTACGTTTTCATCATTGGATAATACCGCTATCTTTGTACGGCTTCCCGCCTCGCGGGCAATACCCATGATCTCAACAGTGCCGTCTGCGACCTCCGTAACCTCGGATTCAAAAAGACTGCGTACAAGCTCCGGATGTGTACGGCTCACATATATCCTGGGTCCTTTGGAAAAATCCTTAACCTCAAGAACAAATACCTTTACACGCTCTGTGGGGCGAAGAATCTCACCCTTTATCATTTCGTTTTCGTTAAGTACAGCATCAAGCTTTCCGAGATTTATGGAAACATTCTTGCCCATACGGCGCTGCACGACGCCGGTAACCATCTTGCGTTCCTTATCTTTGTATTCGTTATAAAGAACACTTCTTTCTTTTTCCTTAAGCTTCTGAAGTATAATGTTCTTTGCATTGGTGGTGGCGATTCTGCCAAAGTCTTTTGAATCAATTTTCTGCGAAACCGTGCCTCCGATTTTTGCGTTTTCATCAATTTTTAACGCTTCTTCAAGAGTAAGCTCGTTTTCGGGATCTTCGACTTCCTCTACAACGGACTTTGTAGCAACCACTTCAAAATCGCCGGTCTCGTTATTTACACAAACCGTCACATTCTCCGAAGAATTAAAGTGATTCTTACATGCCGTTATAAGGGAGTTTTCGATTGCTTCTAAAATATCATCCCTGCTTATGTTCTTTTCCTTTTCAAGCACTTCAAGAGCTTCGAGTATTTCTGCGTTCATATTATCCTCCTAATTGTCCGCATCAGCGTTTTAATGAAAGGCTGATTTATCAGTCTTTCATTAAGTCATCTTCAAAATTGTAGGCAAGACGGATAAGCGAAATGTCGCTTCTTGAAATTTCCGTCGTGCTTTCATGGCTGTCTTTAATAACTATTATTTTATCGTCCCATTTTATAAGCTCTCCTTCAAATTCTTTTTTGTTGTCAATCTTTTTATAAGTCTTTATAAGGACTTTCCTACCCAGCGCAAATTCCAGATCCCCGTCCTTTTTAAGGACACGATCCGCACCGGGAGAACTTACTTCAAAAACATAAGCATCCGGAATATAATTATTGCAGTCTAAGACCGGATTAAAGGCACGGCTTACATCCACACAATCATCGATGGAAACGCCGCCTTCCTTATCAATATATACCCGCAAATAATATGTATCATCCTCTTTTACATATTCCGTATCAACAAGCCTGACCCCGGCATCCTCTAAAATCGGAGCAATAAGTTCAGATGTCATTTTTTCTATGTTTTTCGCATCGGACATATCCACACCTCGAAATTTGCAATAAATAAAGTGAGCCGCAGCTCACTTTAAATAAATCATATCAACGTATGGTACTATAACACTAAACTTAACATAATGCAAGTGTTTTTAATAAAAAACCTTATATAATGTCACTATTTGCAGTTCTTCACCCCATCATCCGGATTCTTGCCGCTTTGCAGTTTCAAAGTGCTTTTATGTCATCCAACTCGCCGTTTACAATCTGCTTTGCTTTTATTAAATCACAAGCATCTAAAAACTCCCTGGTTTCGGGCTTTATTTCGCAAATCGTTCCGCATAAGCTTTCATACATACCGGTAATTTGTGAACTATCCCCCTCATCTTTTTCCAAAGTCACATTCATCAGGGCAAGTTTTTCCAGAATATCTATTGATTTTACGGCTTCTTCAAGGAGTATTTTCCGCTTTTCCAAAAGCTCTTCTGCCATAGCTCTAAATTCACACAGCCATTTTCCGCAAAGCCCGACATTACCTGCAATCTCATCAAATGAAAGTTCATATTTTAACTTATCATAGTAATAAAGATAAAACTGCAGCTTTTTTTCCATAGGTTCAGGACGTGTCTGCAGGGCAAACCCAAGGCCTTTTGGATTTTTATATTGCTTTGTATCATCGGCTGAAAGCCCGTCAGGCCTGTATTCACAGATTTCTATGGCATCCTTATGATATCTGATGGTCGCCCCGTCCTTTGCCATAACATTGAATATGGCAGCTTCTGTAAGGAAATTCTCGCCTTCAAATTCGGGAAAAGGATACTTCCTAAAAATCTCCGTTCTGTATATTTCTGTTTTATCGCCGTAAAAACCGAGTATATCATTTGATTCAGCGATAGAGCAATCCAAAAATTCCTCAAATGGAGGCTCACCTCCGTATGGATTTACCTTTCCGACTTCTTCTTTCCAAAGCAGATATTCTCCTTTTAAATTCTTCTTTAACCCTCCCACACCTATGTAATATTCGTATTCATCCGTAAAAAACTTTACTTCGTCTATCCATAGATCGGCAAGATAAAGCGCATCATCTGTCAGATAATCATCACTGTCACAGATGATGAAATATTTTCCTTTGGCCTCTTTTAATGCCCTGTTTATGGCGGAGTGTTTGCCGCCGTTTTTCTTTTGGATAAAATTTATCGGAAAATCGCTGTTATTAAGCCATTCATTTATAACATCTTCCGGATGATCCGTAGAGCCATCGTCTACTATTATCCATTCAAAATCTCTTACAGATTGTCTTTTCAGGGATTCATATACCCTGTAAATCAAGTCTTTTCTATTGTAAAGCGGGGTAAAAACAGTGTATTTCACAATTAATAATCCGTATATAAAATATATTTACCGGTCATTTTGGGCTTCATCTTTTTTCATAAGCGTAAACACCAGGGAAATCACACTTATGATAATTATGACACAGGATAAAATCCTTGTAAAGGGTTGCAGCATGGTATAGCATCTCATAGTCTCCATCATGCACATATGAACAATCACACCCGGGATAAAGAATGCTATTGCCGCAAGAACTGCGGTTATCACATTTGCAAGAATTTTTATAATCTTATTTGTAATAAACGCACCGACAAGCGAAACTGCTGCCGCAGCAACTGCCAGATAGCACACATACATCTGCGCATAATGGCAGTTCATCCAGGTACCATCATCTTTCATATCGCATGCCTTAAATACCGTAAGCACCCCCGCAGCCAATAAGACTCCTGCAACAAAAGCAACTAAATTTAACATTTTTCCTTTCATTTTTCCTCATTCCTTTCTATATATGAATTCCATCTGTTCCACACAGCGGCGGCATTACTCCTTACAAGGAGATTTTCTATATCCACGCCGGCGGGACAGACGTTGCGGCAGGCTAAAGACTTGCCGCAGCCTTCATATACGTATTTTCTGTAATTTTTCCTCATTTCTTTTCCTTCTTCTTTCTTCATTTTTGCCATGACAAAGCTTAATTGCGTCATGGCAGCCATTCCTCTGAATATCCCGTCAACACAGTAATTGGGACATATTTCAAGGCAAAGCCCGCACTGAATACATCTTGAGGCTTCGTATACGATTTTTTCTCCGGTATTTAAAGCTTCTTCATTAAGCCATACTTCCAAATCCTTAAGGCTTTCTGTCATAAAAGATCTGTCCACGTAAAGATCCTTTATAACAGGGAATTTACGCAGGGGCTCAACTTCGATAATATCTTCTTCTATATCGTTTAAGAAAGTATCGCATGCCATCCCGGGCTCTCCGTTTATAACCATGGCACAGGCTCCGCATTTTTTCTGAAGACAGCTGTGCTCCCAGAAAAGCGGTCTGTATTCATGTTCCGGATCTTTTTCTGTAATATTTTCTTCAGAAAGCTTTAAAAGAACGCCTGATAATGTTTCTTTCGGATTTTCAAAAGAAACCTCATATTTTTCATAATAGCTTTCTTTGCCGGCTCCTTCGCACCTTTTAATTTTTAATATCTTTCTATACATATACAGACCTTACATTTCTTTATTGAAAGCTGATATCGACATCCTTGTCTTTTATTGCCGCAACAGATGGCTTCCCAAACCCCTCTTCCATATCCGGATAATCTGTCCTTACGTGGGCTCCCCGGGATTCCTTTCTTTCAAGAGCGCTTTTTATAACAGCCTTCGCAAAAAGAACTCTTTCAGAAAGCTCAGACTCCGGGACTTTTTCATTCGGACATATATCCGAAAGGCTTTTTAATCCATCCGAAAGAATTTCTTCATTGCGGAGTATTCTCATAGAATTAATAAGGATTTCGGAAATCTTTTCATTTGCCCCCGCCTCATCTGCGGAAATTTCTTTATAAGATGACGGAGTCATTTGAGCCTTAAAATCAACCTCATTTATTTTGGTTATATCATCTGCAAGAGTATCTGCAGCTATCCTTCCGCCGTATACAGCGCCTAAAAGCGAATTGCCTCCGAGCCTGTTTGCGCCATGATATGCGCAGGCGCACTCTCCCGCCGCATAAAGATATTTCTTTGAAGCCCTATGATATCTGTCTACACGTATCCCGCCCATAAAAAAGTGTATACCCGGGCTTACGCAAACAGGCTCCTGTGCTATATCGATATTTAGATAATGCATAATTTCTTCACGCAGTTCTGAAAGCTTATAATCCCATTTTTCGGCCGGCAGATGCGTCATATCCAGATACGCCTGTTCTCCCAAAAGGGAAATAGTTTTTGATATAACATCCCGGGGCATAAGGTTTCCCTTATCGCCAAATTTCTCCTCCATGAAGTAATGCTTGTCTTGGTTTACATAACAAAACAACCTGCCTCCTTCACCTCTTGCAGCTTCAGTAACAAGAAGCCGTTTTCCGGGACCCGAAACAGTCGTCGGATGGTATTGAATAAATTCAAGATTTGAAAACTCAACACCCGATGCAAAAAGCGCCGCATCAAAAGAGCCGGTATTTGCCGTAGTTCCCGTGGTAAGACCCGGAAAAAATCCGTTCATTCCGCCGGTACAGACTATGACAGGCCCCGTCAATATGAATTCGTCATCCGTATAAATATCCCTTACCTGCAATCCGAGAATCTTATTATCACGGATAACGGGTTTTAGCACTTTATGATTAGAATATCTTTTGATAAGACCCATAGCTTCGTATTTTCTGGTCTCATTT
Organism: uncultured Lachnospiraceae bacterium; assembly: GCA_905236845.1. Lineage (GTDB taxonomy): Bacteria > Bacillota > Clostridia > Lachnospirales > Lachnospiraceae > RUG14243. Next base: position 5,314 of record CAJOQM010000045.1, read on the forward strand.
ATAAGCGTTTGTGTAAGAGCCTTGCCTGTAATGCTTCCCGCATATAATGTACGCATCTTCCTTTGACCCCCGAAGGCTCTTTGGACGATACGACCGTCTTGCCTGTGAAACGGCATCCCCATTTTGGTAAGCTCCATAACAAGCTCCGGGGCGGCATCAGTCATACCCTTTACCATATCAGGATCCGCAAGATAAAGTCCCGCTTTTAAGGTATCTTCATAATGCAATAAAGGACTGTCGTCTTCTCCCATATTATCAAGCGCCGCATTTATCCCGCCTTCAGCGAGATTGGACTGGGCTCTTTCCGATACCTGAAGACTAATAAGACGCACATGAAGACCTTTTTTTGCAAGCTCTATAGAAGCAGACATACCGGAAAGCCCGGCGCCTGCCACATTTATTACTATACCCTTATCCTTCAATCAGCTCTCCCGCATTCATTCTGTACATTTTGTCTGCGTAATTCTTTCCGTCCTCTTCGTGAGTTACTATAATAACTATCGCACCGTCATCTGATGCTTTTTTCAAGGCTTCAAAGACAACCTTTGTATTCTCGTCATCAAGATCCCCCGTAGGTTCATCAGCAAATATTACCTTGGGATCTTTCATAAGGGCTCTGGCTATGGACATTCTCCTAAGCTCACCCCCGGAAAGCTCCGATGGCTTTGCATCTTTAAGATTACTTATATCAAAGCGTTCCATAAGGCTTTTTGCTTTTTCTTCATCACTTTTTCCGTAAATTGTCAGGGGAACCATAATGTTTTCATAAAGCGTAAGTGACATTACAGCGCTTTTTCCCTGAGGGATAAAGCCGGTATTTTCGTTTCTGAAAACAGAAAGAGCTTCGTCTTTCATAGAATAAATATCGGTATCATCATAAAATATCTTACCGGCATCAGGCTTTAAAATACCCGAGAGCATATTAAGAAGTGTACTTTTCCCCGAGCCGGAACGACCCTGGATAACGACAAGCTCACCGGAAGATACGGTAAAATCAAGGGGCTTTACGGCTTCAAAATAATTGGACGATTCTTTTTTTCTGTAAAATTGTTTTTTTATACCTTCAGCTTTCAGTATCATTATTCACCGCTCCTTAATATATTTCCGGTATCCATCGAGGATATCCTCTTTGCGCAGATTCCCGAAGATAATGCCCCGCTTATAAGAGTAAGGGCAATCGCCGCAAGCGCAATAACAATCATAATACCCCATGAGGGTAAAAGGAAGGGTAGAGAAAGAGAATTTTCTATGGCGCCCTCAAATGAAATCATAAGGACAAAGCCAAATATAACGCCAAACACCGACCCTATAAGGCTTAAAAGCATCCCCTCAAAAAACACAAGACCAAACATCTTTTTCCCGGAGGCTCCCATAGCCCGAAGAACTGCAAATTCTTTCTTTCTCTCACCCGTAATCATAATATAAGCAACAATCAATATGCAAATACCCAATATCCATATTGCGCCTATTAAAACCTGCATAATACCCGAGACTCCCGAAAGCGAATCGGAAATACCGGATATCATATTCTGCGTACGGATAGCGGAGAGTTTTTTGTAATGGACATTTATTTCGTTTACGATTTCATCTACGGAGTATCCGTCTGCTGCATCAATAAGTATACAGGATACGATATTACCGGAATTTATGTCCGCATACTCATTAAGCTGCTTATTTAAAGACTCATCTATAAGAGTCTTTATGGTCTCTTCATTTGTAAAAACCTGGGTGTCATAGCTGGTTCCGGTCTTTTCAAGCTTTGCGACCACATTAACTTCCACTCCGAAAAAAGAAAGCGTATCACCCACAAAAGCGTTAAGGTCGTTTCCCACAACTACGTCAAGATAACCGATTTCCGCTCCGGATGACTTCTTTATCCAGGGAGTAATAACAAAATCCGTATCGGGATCAAAGCCGATGATCTCAACAGGTATGGAGCAGCAGCTCGCTTTTACGGAAGCCAGATAATACTGGGCTGTTATTTCTCCTACTCCTTCGATCTGCGAAAGCTCATCAAGATAAGAGCTGTCCATATAAAAATATCCGGTGCTTCCCTGAAGCACAATGTTTTCCAGATTTGTCTTTGTAGTAGCCTCATACGGCACCACCATAACATCCGCACCCAGCCGGTTTTCCAATGAAGAAAAGCCGTTTTGAAGAGACTGCACAGTAACAGTCCCCGCAAATACAAAAGCGCTTAAGAGCCCTGCGAGAAAAATCATGGCAAAGCTTCTTCCTTTTCTGCCTTTTATATTTTTAATTACTATCGAAAACATAGCTCTCCTTTGTCATGGGATATTCCATGCGGAAATCCTCATCGTCATATTTTTCGTCTCTGATATGATCTTTTGAAATATCTTTGTCTGCTGTAAGAAAATAATCATATGTATCCAAAGTATCGTCCATCGTCACATCGAGGTTATAATACAGCCCGTCAACACATACGATATTCCAGGCATGATGCTCCCAGGCATCTTCCGAATAAGCATCTCCCGTAATAACCCTGTTATCAACGGAAAGCTCCTTTAAGAGCCTGTATGCCAAAACCGCATAGCCCTGACATGTGGCTGTATGAAGCACCAGCGCTCCGTATGCAGTGGAACGAAGATGTCCGCTTCCTTCATGAGTCTTATGAACTATATCATATGAGACGTTATTTTTTATAAAATCATGAACATATAATATTTTTTCAAAATTCGAAGCCTTTTTTATGCCGGATTTTTCAGCTTCTTCCAAAAAAGCGTTTACCGCTTCATCTGTCTTATCCTCCTTTTCCTTATCCGTATAATAATCCGGGATTATCTCAATCTCATATATATAGCCCTTAAAATCCCGTGTTTCATTATGGATGATACTAAATCCTCCGTATTGAAATCTAAGATAATCTCCCGCCTTTGGATCATTAAAATTACAAAAGGCTTTTTCGGACAGCTCATCGGCAAGAAAATAGGCTACTCCCGTATCAAGCACATTTGCCCTAAAAGAAATCTTCATGGAATAAGATCTGTTTATCATGGTTTCCTTAAGGGTTTGGGCAAGCTTATCCGTGTTTCCAAGCTCGATATTGCCAGATATATTTGAAAAAACTGCGACAATCGTTAAAAAAACTAAAAAACCCGCACACGCCAAAAAGCCGGCTATCCTGATTGCATTTGCTTTGAGAAAACTCATTATATAATGTGCCACCTGATAAAATAAATAATAAAGGCAACAGCCGCAAAAATAAGAAGCACGGAAAGCACAACAAGCAAATCAGTCCTTTTGTTTCCGGTGTCTTTTAAACCTAAAGCTATCCTTAAAGGCTTTATATTTGTAAGCAAATGAATAACAAGGCTAAGCACCATAAGAAGCATGCAGACAAGATAAACCG
>CAJOQM010000046.1 GCA_905236845.1 uncultured Lachnospiraceae bacterium
AAACTTTAATAAAACTACCATCAAACTTTAATAGTACCGACACAGAATGTAACATATTTGCAGGTATACTTCAATCAGTTTCAACGCAAAGCATTCTGTGAGTTGTTATATGAAAAAGAAATTTATCAAAAAAATCGCTGCTGTTGTTTTAGTTCTTGCATGCGCAATCGGTTGTATTCAATTCGCATCCCCGGTAGAAGCGCAGGCGGCGGATATCGATTCAACGGTTACTTCTTCTGATGAGGTTGAATACATTTTCATAGGTGATTCACTTTTTGTGGGTACATCAACAAAGGTCTTCGGTGCAACGGCTTCCTCAGACAAAACCGTACTCGAGCAGATAGGAAATCAGTACTGGTGCTGCAAATCCGGCGCAACTCTTGCATCCTTTAAATCCACCGTACTCGATACCTTAGAGTATTTCGAATATAACAAGGAAAATATTACGATAGTTTATGAGCTGGGCGGAAATGATGTGAGCTCCATAAGCAAGGATATAAAGTTTGTAAAGAAGCTCATTAAACAGGGGTGGAATGTTTATATCTGTGATATTCTCCCGGTAAACGAAGCGAATCAGACATATTACAATTTCAGTAACAGCGCTATTGCGGCGGCTAATGAAAAAATCTATGCCAGCGGACTTCCGGTAATATATTTCTATGATACCTGCCTTGCGAAGTATCAGAACAATACCGTTTCCGACGGAGTTCATTATAAGAAAAAAACCTACAAAGCCTGGTATAAGGTAATTATGGAGACGGTAGAAGAAGACTTCTGAGTTTCTTTCATACTATTACAGGAATCCCGCATGCCCATAATAATGGCTGTACTACAGAGTACAACCATTGTCAACTACAAGTATCTGATAAGAAGGGGAACAAAGGTTGCCGAAGCAAGATTCTGTCCCATTGTAGCCAACCCAGAGCAAGACCCTTCTTAGTCCGAACCAGCTCGCCGGAGTTGTAATTCCCAAAAGAGCTGCCTCATCGACGCCGTGATTTGCTACAAAGCTTGATACGATTGCATTTAAGCCGTCGGTGCACATTCCCGAATAGAAGTAGAAGAATATGCCGGCATTGTTATTTCGTCTGGGTTATACAGATATGAATTATTCGTTATGTATTTGCTTATTGTTTTTGGTATAATACAGCAGAGTAAGTTTGAAAGCTTATATGCCGTTAAAAAGATTGTTTTGCCTTTCGGGGGAGATATCCATGGAATTTACACAACTTAAATATTTTCAGGAAGTGGCGCGGACGGAAAACATTTCCAGGGCCGCTGCTGAGCTGTATGTGACGCAGCCTAATCTGAGCAAGAGCATAAAGCGCCTTGAAGAGGAGATAGGCGTTCCCCTTTTTGATCATAGGAAGGGCAAGATTGTGCTTAACGAATACGGCAGGATCTTCCTGACTTCGGTAAATGCAGGCTTTGAGGAATTTGCTAAGGGGACTCTGGCGGTAAGGCGTCTTTATGATTCGAAGCAGAATTTCCTTTTGCTGGGAAGCTCTGTAAACGATTTCCTCCCGGATATGCTCAGGGATTTTTCCGCGGGACACCCTGATATCGGCATACGCCAGGTTGAGTGCTCTCTAAAAAACCTAAGGCAATTTATTTTGGACGGTACCATAGATATCGGTATCACCTCTGTGGATTTCGAGGATTCTAATTTTGAATTTGAATTATTGGGAAAGATGGATTTTGTTATTTTGACGGGTCCGTCCCATCCTCTTGCACAAAAAAGCGAGATCTCCATCTCTGAGCTGTCAAATGAAAGCTTTATTTGTGACAGCTCAAGGCTTGACAGGGCTCATCTCGTTAAAATATGCAATGATAACGGCTTTGAGCCAAAGATTACATTTGACTTAGAAAACAGCGACCTGATATACAGTCTACTTATGAACAATGATAATATATGCTTTATGCCGGGGGCGCAAATGGTAAAAATCAATCATTATTATCCCAATTCGGGAATCCATATGCTTAAGATAAAAGACGAGATTCCGCCGGCAGTGCTGGGAATTACATACAGAAAGGACTATGTTTTTTCAAATGCGGCAAAAGTGCTGTTGGAGTTTATCCATCAGTGGATTAACAGAGAGCATATGGAATTTGCCCGTTATATACAGGGATAAAAAACAGGGTAAACGCATCAATGCGCTTACCCCGTGATAAATACAGACTACATCTGCATACCGCCGCAGACGGGCAGGGCACAGCCTGTTATGTTTGCTGACATGTCAGACATAAGGAATGTAACAGCGTCAGCTATGTTGTCTGTGTTTCCGAGCTTACCTAAGGGGATGACGTTATTTATAAGGAATTCGGTATCCTGGGCTCCGGATGCCTTAGAATCCTCCATGAGGTTTGTGCCTTCGGTGGGACCGGGGCAGATAACATTTACACGGACACCTTCCTTGGCAAATTCCGTAGCGGCAGTCTGGGTGATAGCGATTACGCCGGCCTTTGAAGGACCGTATGCGCCAAAGCCCGGGACCATCTTAAGACCACCGATAGATGCGGTGTTTACGATGGCTCCGCCCCCGTTTTTGGTCATATAAAGGAGCTCGTATTTCAGGCAGTGGAACATACCGGTAAGGTTTGTGTTGATGACCTTGATCCAGTCGGATTCTGTTACCTCTGTAAGAGGCGCAAAGGGGATATTTACGCCGTCAGCGCCGCAGCCTGCGTTATTAAAGGCATAATCGAGTCTGCCTAAGGTCTCAACAGTCTGTGAAATGGCGTTCTTTACGCTTTGTTCATCCGCCACATCGCAGGATACAAATATCGCATCGCCACCTGCAGCCTTTACCTGTTTAATTGTTTCCTCGGCCTTTTCGAGCTTTCTTGCGGCAACAGCCACCTTGCAGCCCATAGAGCCGAACCGTACTGACACAGCGCGGCCCATTCCCGAGCCTGCGCCTGTCGCAAATAATACCTTGTCCTTAAATTCTTCAAACATTTTTTTCTCCTTTCACTTTATATAATCATTATTAAAGTCGCATTGCTGCATTATATGCTTCGTGATTTGAGCGATAGTAGGTGCCGCCTCGGGCAGTGCAGTCGCCCACCATGATAACCTGGTCGCTGCCGTACTTAGAAAGCAGTGCCTTGCCAAGTGCATCATCGGGCTTTACACCCAGGGCATTTACCACGCTGTCAGCTGCAAAGAATTGCTCGTTATCGTTCTCATCAATGGTCTTTACACCGCCTTCTATTGACTGAATGCGCTGTGAGCCGCAGAGCTTTACACCCTTTTCGTTAAGCTGGGCTAACAGATCTGCCTTGTTAAAGATAGGCATCTCCAAAACAAAATTCTCGGTGGGCAGCATATCAACGACTGTAACCTTTTTACCTTCATTTGCAAGGGCCAGAGCACATTCAAGTCCCGTGATACCGCCGCCGCAAACAACGACATTTTCACCTGTATCAACCGTATTGGCATCTACATCACGGACGGCTAAAGCATTCTCAATGCCGGGGATGGGAGGGGTCATATATACTGAGCCCGTTGCTACAATTATGGCATCCGGGTTTTCATTTTCGATGAGCTCCTCGGTAACTTCGGTGTTTAGATATATCTTTGCACCGCATTCATTGGTCTCGCGGACATCCCATTCCACATATTCCTTCATAAGCTGCTTAAAGGGCACGAGGCAGGCATCATTAAGGAGTCCGCCGAGGCGGTCGGATTTCTCGTAGAGAGAAGCATTGTGGCCTCTGGCTTCAAGGATCTGGGCTGCCATCATACCTGCCGGACCGCCGCCTATTATCATGACATTCTTGCGGTCTTTTTCAGAGACTTTCTCGATATCGCCGTAGATGCCGCAGCGTGGGTTGATGGCGCAGGACATTTCAGTGCCCCAGGCATTTGCGTTACCGCAGAGGTCGCAACGGGTGCAGGGGCGTACTTTATCGGCATTTCCAGCAAGAGACTTGTGTATTATATCTCCATCGGACATAAAGCTCTTAGCCATGGCAACGATATCAGCCTTGCCGGAAGCGATGATTTCTTCAGCTTCCTTTAGTGTGGTAATCATTCCCACTACTGCGACGGGGATGTGGAGGCGCTTCTTTACTTCCTCTGAATAGGCGATATTTAGCGGTTTGTGAGGCTCACGAAAATATGTGGGGATAGTATAGCGAGCGGACAGATGGAAGATGCTGCCCTGTGAAATGTGCATAATATCCACATATTCCTGGGCAAGCTCCATAAAATCGAGGGACTCTTCAAAAGTAAGTCCGTCGGGAATGCCCTCCTGAGCTGATACTCTTAGCTCAATCACCATGTCCTCACCTACTGCCTCCCGGACTGCTTTTAGCACCTCAAGAGGGTATTTACGCCTGTTCTCGGGGGTTCCTCCGTATTCGTCCGTTCTTACATTGGAGTTTGGTGACAGCCACTGTGCCAGGAAATTATTATGTGCGCAGTGGAGCATAACCATCCTGAAGCCGGCATGCTTACAGCGAACGGCACAATCTACAAACTGCTGCTTCATATAGTCCATATCATTGCGATTCATGGTACGGACATTGTCACCGGGCTCTAAGGGGCGCTCGGCTGATACGATGGCGGTAGGGGATCCGTCCTTAGGCGCGCGGTTTCCGCGACCTGCATATGCCAGCTCACAAGAGAGCTCAGCGCCGTTTTTGCGACATACCTCTACGAGCTGATTCATTCCGTGTATGCAGTCGTCGTCGCATACATTCATTTCGCAGAGCCAGTGTGAAGTGTTGTCGTGAGTTACTGGGGTATCACCGACGGTCACCCAGCCGGCGCCGGTTCTGGCCTGCCACTCCATAAAGTCCAGCATATCCTGACTCATGGTGCCGTCTGCATTACATTTCAGAACCACCGTGGGGGAGTATTCCAGACGGTTTTTCAATGTAAGACCTCGTATGGTCAGGGGCTGAAATACGTGGGGATAAGCATTGGGTTTCATCATGTTCCTCCTTTGAATATTAAGCAAAATTACGTACATCATTAATCTATGCTAATACAATACAGCAAATCATTCGTGTTGTGAAATGCAAAATATCCTATTTTGGTATATCGTTTGGGTTATACCGATTTTCACATCTTATATAAGAAAAAGGCTGAACTATTGTCGATTATATGATTTAATCCGGTTATATGAAAACGTATCAGTTTTTATGATGAAAGGGGAAATCTGATATGAGAAAGTCTCTAAATGCAATCACTATGTCTCTTTGCATGGTGTTTTGCCTTATATCGCCTGCAGTTTTAAATATTGAAAGGGTGCAGGCACAGGCAACGACATGGACTGCAGGTTATGAAGGAGAGGGTAACTATTATAACGTGCCTAAATCCGGCAGCGGCTACCTGATTATGCCCGGAGATACGGTGACCTTCCAAACATATCTGAAAACGGAGGCAAAGGACGGAACCGATGCAAACTATGCCACGGACTGTGTTATAACCAGGGAAGTCTTTGCCATGGCGGTTACCAATAATGATTATTCCAATATTGCTACAGGGCAGAATCTTATACTGTCAGGTAAATTATCATCCAAAGAAATCACTACGGATGATAAAAAAGATTCCACACATAACACTACAGATACAGCTGCGGGATATACTTCCTTTACAAAAGTCGTTACCATAAAGGTGGTTAAGAAGGGGAACTGCACCATCACCGTTAAAGCAGGAAGCATTAAAAAGACAATAAAAGTAAAGGTTAAAAAATAACCTATAGCAAAAGGGGCTGGCCTACAGATGGGCAGCCCTTTTTTCTATATAACCTCGTGCCTTACCACCCGGAATCTCTGAAGTTTGACATCATTGTCGGCGGGAGAGATTCCGGCTTTTTGTTTAGCTATGGAAAGCTGTTCTTCGATTGTGTCTACGCCCTCGAGATTCGGCAAAAGAAGCCCTCGCTTAAATCCCTTGTTTACGATGACTCCGTATTCTTTGACATCTAATTCGTCCGGGGATGATATATCCTCGGCAGGAGAGAGGACATCTACGCTTATTTCAAGAAAGGGCAGTTCGCTTTCCTTAACCGGCGGAAAGCGGGGGTCTTTGGTGCCGGCGCTTACGGCGTTTTCTATTATTTCCATGGCGAGATTTTCCTGTACGGGAGCTATGGTACCTATACAGCCACGAAGCTGTCCGTTTATGTGAAGAGACACAAAGGCACCGGCTCGCTCCTGATACATCTCCTCGGGGAGATTAAAGGGCAGCGGCATATGTCCCCGGGTTATTATAAATGTTTCAAGGGATTTTCTTGCCAAAGCTATATATTCATCCTCCTTTGCCATACGCACCTTCCTTTCTTCTTCGGTAGATTTTTCATAAATATCAAGAAATGAACGGTCATCGGATTTGTCTGCGGGATAAAAGGAGCATATCCCATAGCCCACTCCGAAAGGTCCCTCGTGGGACAGCTGTTTAGCGTCTACTTTCACTCCATCAAAAGCTCCTGCCATTATGGTAAAGGAGCCGTGGCCGCACTCGGCGGCGCTTCTAAGGAACCTGTCATCATAAGACAGCAGATTCTTAAAATCCCCGTTTCCCATATCTTTCATAATGCGTTCATCATATTTGGGACCGTCTTCGGAAAAACCATAAGGCCCGCTTGCAAGGAGCTTATGAGAGAGGTCTCCGCTTGCGATAAAAACGGCTCTTCTTTCGGTTTCATCTACAGTCTGCGCTATTAGCTGCCCCAGCCTGTAATTTTCCATAAGGGGCATACCGGATAAGCCGATTCGTATGATTTTATAATCCCTGTAATATTTATTTACGAAATAAAGGGGGATCATGGTACCGTGGTCGAGCGCAGGCTCCCGCTCGCCGTCTGTTCCCGCCCGAACATCGCTTTTGGCAATATTGGCGCAAAGCGCATCACGGAACTGTACGTCATATTCTACGTCGATACAGACCTGCGGTGCTCTGAAATTTGCAAAAGATCCCTTTGCGGACATTCCCGGAGATATATGAAAATAATCCCCGTACATGGTTGTGTGAGGAGATGTTACTATAATAAGCTCCGGCGCAATATCTGCAATTTCCCGGGATACTTCGTCGTATGCGTCTATTGTTTTTTGTATTCCTCTTTCGTTGCCTCTTCCCACATCGGGGATTATAAGGGGAGGATGCGGCACCATAAAACCTGCTTCTATAGCCATATTTACTCCTGTTTTTATGAGAATAACAGCGTTGCAACGGTATTATAAATCTTTTACCTAAGCATATCAAGAATTTATAAACCTGGCGGTATGTTTATACCAATTTCTGTGGATTTGTGATAAAATATCTTTCTGAATCAGTCACGAAGCATGCCGCATATAAATGGATAAATGCATATCAATAGGTACGGTGAAAGGAGATATAATATATGAATAAGGATAAAATGTACCAGGTATCTACGCTGCAGGCATTGATGATGGGGTACACCAAGCCGGTTATTACGGTTTCGGAATTGCTCGGGCACGGTGATACGGGTCTTGGTACATTCGAAAATGTAGACGGCGAAATGATTGTCCTTGACGGAGTGTGTTACCGTGCCATGAATGACGGAAATGTGGTCGAAGCGGAGCCCGACAGGGGAGTGCCATTTTCTTCCGTATGCAAAATGCTTGAAACCAGGGAATTTGAATTGAACAGGACGGAGAACGTATCCGGGCTAAAAGATATCCTTAACAATCTTATTGATGAGGATTTCGGTCTTAACAGCATGCATATGGTTCGCATAGACGGAGATTTCGAGCTTGTTGATGCGAGGTCAGAAACCCCATATGAATCTGCTCATGTAACTCTTAAGGATATACTTGGAAAGACTCAGGAGGCGTTTAAGTTTGAAAATGTAAAGGGAACCCTCGTATGCGTATATTATCCCGATTATATGGACGGGATAAACGCCGCCGGCTGGCATCTGCATTTTATTTCCGATGATAAAAAGCAGGGAGGTCATGTGTTTGAAATCATCATGAATTCCGGAAAAGGCGTTGTAAACAGAATAAATTCAATAGAGCTTCGCCTGCCGGATGAGCCTGCCTTTGATACATATTCTCTTAAGGAGGATATGACTTCGGATATAAAGGAGGTAGAACAGGGGTGAGGTGGATGCGTCCAATACGGATGATCAGTAACAGAATCAGTAATCCGATATTTTTTTAACCGGCGAGGGATATTTCCATGATGAATATGATTGAAGAAGCCATAATATATGCCACATTGATGCATCAGGGTGTTGTACGCAAATTCGGAGGCAATCCCTATATACTGCATCCTTTGGAGGTGGCGCAGATTATATCTACCATGACGGATGATGAGGAGATCATTACTGCCGGAATTCTGCATGATATAGTAGAGGATACCGATGGTACGCTTGAGGAAATAAATAAGCGCTTCGGAGATAGGGTTGCCATGCTGGTTAATTCCGAATCCGAGAATAAATATCCGCAGGAGGATGAAAGCGCATCATGGAAAAAGAGAAAGGAAGAGTCTATACTTGTCCTTAAAAACAGTAATGATACCGGGGTGCAGATGCTTTGGCTGGCAGATAAGCTTTCAAATATCAGATCCCTTGCGGGGATATTTTCCGAAAAAGGGGATAAGGTGTGGGATAGCCTTCACCAGAAGGATCCCGACATGCATTGCTGGTATTATAGGAGCGTTGCCGAGGCTACTGAACTTAAGTTAAACAGAACAGGCGCTTTTAAGGAATTTATAAAACATATTAATTTCATATGGCCCGGGACATTTGATTCCGTAAAGACCAGATACAGAAAATACAAAAAAGTATCGCTGGAGGGCGCACACTTTCTTGCCCGGGGAAAGAAGGGCGATGTATATCGTTATGATGATGAGACGGTAATAAAGGTCTTTAATGACAATAATACATATGCAGATGTGGAAAGAGAGCTGGCCCATTCTCGAAAAGCCTTTGTCCTGGGAATGCCTACGGTTATTTCTTTTGGAATAGTTGATGCTGACGGCAGATACGGAGCCATGTATGAATTGATGAAATCGCATACATTGTCCGAAATGATTGCAAAAAGCCCGGGCAGAGTGGATGTATATGCGGCTTTAATGGCGGATCTTGCCCACTCCATACACAGTATAACCGTAACGGATGAAGACGGCTTCCCCAGGGCATATGACAGGTTGAGGGAATATATAAGGGAGGGCATAGACCTATGTAATTCATCGCTTGCCGAAAAATGCATGGATCTTATAAATGATCTTCCCCAAACGAATACACTTGTACACGGCGACTTTCATACAGGCAATGTTTTTTTGCGGGATGGGGAGGAGCCTGTGCTTATCGATCTTGACAGGCTCTCGAGCGGGCATCCCATTGTGGAGATATCGGATTTATATTATTTTTATGTGGTACTTGGGGAGAACGACCCTGCTGTTGTTGAGGATTTTATGGGCTTTTCTTATGATACTTCCGGGGAATTTATGGACGCTTTTTTGGAATGCTATCTTGACACGCAGGATAAAGAAAAAATCAATGACGTAAAGGAAAAGGCGGCGTTTATATGTTATATAAGGGCTGTCCACAGAATCTGCAAAAATGTTTCTCTATCCAAAGAAGATGAAGAACTGATTGACGTATATACAGAAAAAATATCAAAGCTGGCTGATAAACTCGATGGGCTGACTTTTAATTAGTTTTTGCGGCAGGATGATTTCAATGGATAAACGGTATGATTACGGAAAAATTTTATCGGGATATACGAGAGTGTGTTTTGTATCATACAGCAAAGATACATGGTATGCTTTTAAAGGATTTTACGATTATCTTAAAGACAGGGATGATTGCAAAATAACGATAATATACGCCGGCGAGACTTTGGATTTATCTTTTGATGGCGGGGATTATGATGTTATTTTTGTCCAGGATATAAAAACCGGTAAGACGCTTATCCAAAAAAATCTCAGGGGAAAAATTGTCTATATGCCGTATTATATTTTAGAAGAGCCTGATGCAGATAATCCGGATAACCTTGCTTTTATAAGGGGAATCGTAACATCGGATATTGTGATTAAAGCAGATAAAGTCCTGGTTCAATCCGAAAATATGCGTCTTTCTTATATTAATATATTGGAAAATGAAACGGATATCGAAAGGCGGGTTTGGGAAGATAAAATCGGTGTTTGCTCCGATGCGTTAATGCGCAATTTGGGTAAAAAAAATCCGGATAATAAAAAAACAATAGCTTACGAGATTCTGCCCGGATCCTTTCTTGCATATGAAGACAAAATTATAGATAAATTAAAAGAAAATCTTTCTGTTTTTGAATCGTACAGTGACAGCATAAATATAAGATGGATAATAAACGAAGATATGGACAAAATAAAGCCCTGTATTAATCCCGGAATTTACGAAGAATATGAGGCTTTAAAGGAAGAGTATTGCAGCAAAAGCTGGGTTATAAAAGACGATGGAAAAGACGGATATAAAACCGCATATTTAAGCGATGCTTTTTATGGTGATCTGTGTGAAAACACTTATTTGTTTAAGCTTTTAAATAAGCCTGTTATGATTGCCGATTTTAATATAAACAATGCTTGATTTTGATGAGAATTTTTTTAAAGAGGAAGTAAAATACGGCTTTCTTATAACGGAGAAAATGAAAAGAATCCGGGCTGCGGATCTGGAAGTTTTGGATGCAATAGATAAGGCGTGCATAAGAAACGGAATCAATTGGTTTGCAGATTTTGGGACTTTGCTCGGAGCGGTGCGCCATCAGGGCTTCATTCCCTGGGACGATGATGTTGATATCTGCATGAAAAGGGTGGATTATAACCGGTTCTTTTCGCTTCCCGACAGCGAATTTCCCCCGGGATTTGTGCGAAGAAGTCATATTCAGGACAGGTTCCATAATATGCCGATGGGTGCTGTTATGAATACAGAGAATATCAGCTTTGAAAAGGAGCATTTGGAAAGGTATCACGGATGCCCGTATATCATAGGAACGGATGTTTTTCCCCTTGATGATATTCCTGATGACGAGGGCTTGCAGGATGCTCTGATAAGTATGTATAATGCTTTTTATGATGCGGCTTTCAGATTCGATGAAATAGAGGCGAATGAGGGCATCGGAGCGTATCTTCCGGCATTATCCGAAATAGGCAGGGTCCAATTTGATACGAGCGGGGATATCAGGGGACAGCTTTGGGAAATGACAAACCGGGTGGCACAGCTTTTTGCCGGGGAAGAGTGCGAAAACGCCGCATATCTTCATGATGTGATTACTCACGGGGAAAAGCGGGTTTTTCGCAAAAAGAGCCTGTATGAAAAAACAATCCGGATACCCTTTGAAAATATCAATATCCCTGTGCCCGCCGGGTTTGACGAAGTTCTTAAGATTAGATTCGGAGAAAGATATATGATAGCCCAAAGGCAGAATGCGGCTCATGATTATCCTTTTTACAGGGCACAGGATGAGCTTATAAAAGAAATGACGAGGAAAGAGTGATCTGTTAAGCGTTACAGCAAAAGGAGAGAAATATGGACAGAAGATGCGGAGTTTTGATGCCTGTAAGCTCCCTTCCCGGGGCATACGGCATAGGATGCTTTTCACATGAAGCGTATGAATTTGTAGATTTCCTTAAGGAAACGGGTCAGACATACTGGCAGATACTTCCCCTTTGCCAGACAGGGTTTGGAGATTCTCCTTATCAGTCCGTATCTACATTTGCGGGAAATCCTTATTTTATTGATCTTAATGAATTTGTCGAAAAAGGTTATATAAGCCGGGAAGACCTTAATTCATATGATTTCGGGGATAATCCGGGACACGTGGATTACGGAAAAATGTATAATGCCCGTTATGCGGCTCTTCGAAAGGCATACGAAAACAGTCCCTTTGCCCTTAATCTGCAGGGAGCTTGGAAAGACTCGTCTAATGATAAAGAGCGGAATGATTTTGAAGCTTTTATAAATGACAATACCGATTGGCTTTATGATTATGCCCTTTATTCCGTTATAAAAGCAGATGAAAATATGTGCTCACTTATGGATTGGGATGATGCATTGCGCCTTCGGGAAAAGAAGTCGATAGATGAAGCGGCATCCGTCCACCGGGATGATATGCGTTATCAGTATTTCATCCAGTATTTCTTCAGCCGCCAGTGGCAGGCTCTTAAAGCTTATGCAAACGAAAACGGTATATTGATAATCGGCGATGTGCCCATATATGTAGCTATGGATTCTGCGGATCTTTGGAGCCATCCGGAGCTTTTTGAGCTTGATAAGGATAAGCGTCCTCTTAAGGTGGCGGGATGCCCGCCGGATGCTTTTTCTAAGGACGGGCAGCTCTGGGGAAATCCTGTCTACCGTTGGGAAGTTCATAAAAAGGATGGCTACAGCTGGTGGATAAAGCGCATGGAGCACGCCTTTAAGCTTTATGATATCGTGCGTATAGATCATTTCAGGGGATTTGAGTCTTTCTGGTCTGTTGATGCGGATGCAAAGACTGCGGCAAAAGGTGAGTGGGTAAAGGGTCCCGGTCTTGACCTTTTTGATACATTAAAGAAGAAGCTGGGAGAGATGCCGGTTATAGCAGAGGATCTGGGCTTTCTTACGCCGGAGGTTTTAAAGATGGTTAAAGACTCCGGATATCCGGGAATGCGGATAGTGGAATTTGCCTTTGATAAGAGCAACGACAATCTTTACCTGCCCCATATGATTCCAAATAATGCCGTAGCGTATACCGGAACTCATGACAACCAGACCTTAACCGGCTGGTATCTTACGTTGGATGACGAAACAAGGGATTTTGTTCATGAATATATGGAGATACCTGCATGGACGGAGCTGGTTGACATAAATTTTAGGATAATAAGCTCACTTATGAAATGTGCGGCAGATACGGTTATTATCCCCATGCAGGATTATTTTGCCCTGGATGACAGCGCCAGATTGAATGAGCCGTCCACTTTGGGCGAAAATAATTGGTGCTGGAGAATGAGCGGGATCCCGCAGGACGAGGAATTCATTCGGAGGATGTACCGGACAGCGTGGATTTACGATAGGGTACCTTCCCGACGTCATCAATCTCAATTCGATTAATAAATCTCCTAAAGAAATATACCAATGCGCACTCGGCGGCAAGAATCGCAGTAAAGCCGATTTCAAGAGGAATGTTGGTAAGCTTATAGTGCTGCACTATGACAGATATTATCTCTGCAATAAGTTGAATAATGGAAAATACCCATACGGCGCCCAAAGAACGCAAGATTCTTCCGTGGCCGTAATATACTTTGCGAGATTCCATGTATTCTCCTGCGGTGACAAATCGGACGGAGCCTATTACCCAATAAACCGCAGGGATAAGCATTATCATGGAAACCAGGCCGGTCCAGCCGTATGTATTGCCAAGAGAGTGCATTACGCCTGCTGCAATAAAAAGCCCGATAAAAATCACCGGGGCAGCAATAACAACAGCATTTATTCTTTTTAAGCCGGCTTTGTCTGTGTCAATGCGGAAATAATTTCCCACATATACAAAGTCGGTCTTTTCTTTTCCGTTTTCTTTAAGGACGGTACGTTTTTCGTACCCTTCGAAATAGTGGTCTACGTCTTTTCTCATTAAAACTCCTGATTAATTGGTGTCGGCTGTAGTTAAAGAGGTTTATTACGTAAAAATTAGCAGGGTTTAAAGCGCAGTCGCTACTTAGGCGGCGTCTTTTGCCGCCTTAGTAGCGCAACTAGCGCATCCAAGCGAAAGCGTCCCTGCGTTTTTTCGTAATAAACCATATAATCTACAGCGTGCTTGCAAGTCCAAAGCCTGACTTCATGGCCTGTGCTACGGCGCCGGGAGCGTCACAGTCTCCGAGGACATGATAGATATTAGCGCAATTTGCAAATGCATATGCAGCATCGGTGTTGGGTTTGGAGCCTATGGCAAGAAGCACGTCCTTGCATTCCGTGCGATGCTCATTTCCTTTGTGGTCTGTCCAGTTTACGCCGCCTTCGTCTATGGAAGTAACGGTAGCGCCGCAATTAAAGGTAAAGTTCGGCTCTTTTCGCCAATAATTATGAACCATGTTCTTGTAGTGGGCATGGGGTGCGTCCATAATAAGCTCGGGAAGCATTTCAAGGACGTGAACCTTCTTGCCCATCTCGCAAAGATATAATGCCGTCTCTACGCCTACATCTGAGCCGCCTATCATAACGATGCTGTCGGAAAGGTCGTTTTCGGGTCCCCCGTACATATCTACGGCAAAGTGAACATTTGCACCGTCTGCACCGGGAATGGGAGGTTTAATGGGAGATGAGCCTACGCCTACAGCGCATACATCAAAGCCTTCCGCCGTAATCATTTCGGGAGTAGCCTTTGTATTAAGGCGTACTTTCACCCCTTCCTTATCCATCTGGCGTATCATAAAGTCTTTAAATTGCTTTAAGGGCCATTTGAATTTGGGATAATCGGCATGCTTAAGCTGACCGCCGAGCTTATCCGAGGCTTCAAACAACGTAACCTTATGACCTCTTTGGGCAGCGATACGGGCATATTCCATGCCGGCGGGTCCTCCGCCTATGACAGCCACCTTCTTTACATCCTTGGGAGGCTCTATCATGCGCTCAAGCTTATCCTCAAGGCCAAGCTTCGGATTGACAGAGCAGAAGGACCTCCACATATTCTTGCCGTTGGGTACATGGCATTTGTTGCAGCGGATGCAGGGAGTAATGTCCTCGCCCCGTCCTTCGTATACGCATTTGCCGTATTCGGGATTATTTATCCAGGAGCGGGCCATACCGATAAGGTCGGCCTTGCCTTCGGCAACGGCAGCATTTGCTATATCGGGATTCTGGAAACCTGCTGATGCGGCAACTACCATGTTTAAGCCCAATTCATGCACTGCCTTTGTTACCTTTGCCATTTCCTCAAGATAGGGCGCAGGGGAGTCTTCGCTTGAAGTAAATCCCAAAGGATGCTGGGGATCCATTTCTCCGGAGCGAAGGTGCAATATATCTATAAGACCGTCTGCTATCTTGGCAAATTCTATGGTGTCTTCTACGGTATAGCCGCCGGGCTCCGATACGGAATAAATGATTTCCAAAGGAGTCCCCGGACCTACGGCTTTTCTCATGGCGGTAAACATCTCTATAAGGAGCCTGTTTCTGTTTTCAACCGAGCCGCCGTATTCATCTGTCCTGTTGTTTGTAATGGGAGATGCAAACATGGCGTGGGGAGAGTGGCGGTAGCAGGCATGGAGGCTTATTATATCAAAGCCGAGCCTCTTTAAGTCCGAAGCTTCCTGTGCCACGTTATTTACATAATTTTGCAACTGCTCCTTTGTAAAGGCGGAGACATCCGTATGGAACATATTGTCGTCCTCTGCGGAGCGCTCCCTGTCATTTTCAGTGCACTGAGGCTCTATCTCGGGGCCTCCGGGCATACCGGGCATGGGAGGAGGACCGCCGGGGCCGTCGGGACCTCCGGGAGGAGGCATTTTGCCGTCCTTATACATCCAGCCGGGATCGGCCATAATATATCCGTTTGCCTTGGCTCCGTAGAAATGCATGGAGTCTATAAGCTGGCAAAGGTAATTTTGACATGTGTAGTCGTTAATATCAAACAGGTTAAAATGTCCGGGAGGGTTATCTATAGAACGACCCGGGAAAGGCATGTTGTCTGTGTGGAAATGATTTATGGATACAGCTGCCGCACCGTTTTTGGCCCTGTTTGCAAAGTGGGTAATAACTTTCTCCGTGGGGTAGGGCTCTTTTCCCTGAAGGAAATGAGGCGTCGAAGCAGTTGAGAGCATTCGGTTTTTATAGATTACGTTTCTGACTTTTAAGGGAGACAGAAGAGCTTCGTATTTTCTGTTTGGCATTATGTACTCCTTTCGTTTAAGAGTAGATACTTTTGTAGATAATTACGGCGGCCCGGTTCGAGCCGCCGCAAATAAACATAAGGTTTAAATTATTGTGCACTCTGATCAACCCAGAGTCTGCTCCAGATTGTTCTCATGTTCTGGTCATAGTAAACCTTCTCGCCTGAATAGCCGCCGATGCGTGCGCTCATCCAGTCTGTGCAGGGCTGCACGCCTGTAAGCATGATGCCCCAGTGAGATTCTGCAAAGATAGTATCAAGTTTCTGAGCCATTTCAGACTGATCTGCTATGGTAGAAGCGGTCTGCATGTCTGCAAGAAGATCGAATACTTCCTGGTTTGTGTGGTTGTAAGAGTTTGTCTCTACTACCAGACGCTCGGAAGAATCACCGATCATCATGTTTGCAAGGTTGTAGTTTGAGAAAGCACCGTACATGGTGTTGTACTGACGCTCGTCATCGGGATCTTGTGAAGTGGAAACTGCTTCCATCATCTCAGATGCAACTTCGATTTCCATGGTGATGCCTACCTGTGCGAGCTCGGACTTAGCCTCTGTGAAAATCTCCTGGTCGGCGGTAGGATCGAGCTGAATCGTGAACTCGAATCCGTCGGGATATCCCGCTTCTTCAAGCATTTCCTTTGCAAGCTCGGGATCGTAATCGTATTCTGCAAGAGTCTCTGCATCCCAATCGCCTATGGTAGTCCATGTGGTAAGGTCGGGGCTCCAGCATCCGGGGATAACCACATCGTCTGCAGCTACGCCGAGGAATGCCTCGGAGATGCCGGGAAGGTTGATCGCATGCTGCATTGCTATACGTACGTTTTCGTCATCAAAGGGTGACTGTGAAGTCTTAAGACCAATGGCTACGGGAGATGAGCTGTTATATACGTAATTGTAACCTGTGTTGGCTTCGGAGAGCTGGTTAAGCTGCTCTGTAGTAAGAACGTTCTTTCCGTTCTCGCCGAACCAGTCAAGAGATCCGCTCATTGCCTGGGCAAGAATGTTGGAAGAATCAGCTATGTAAACCAGCGTTATCTTATCGATATAAGGAAGCTTATTATCGGGATAGCGCTCATCATAGTCATAGTAGTTTTCGTTCTTTTCCAGTGTCATGGAGTTGTCAGCTTCATATGCGGTGATTACATACGGACCGGTTCCCTTTGCATTGCTCCAGTCGGCCTGCTCGTCTGCGGAGAGGTCGCCCCACTCAACGCCGGCGATATTAACCTTCTGGTTGATGAATGCCTGATAACCTACTTCGTTGTTGTAATCATCTGCAAGGTCGAAGACTACTGTTGCATCGCCGGATGCCTCAACGCCTTCAAGCATGTAGAGGTTTGACTCCCAGTCGATCATGGAATCCTCGAACTCAACCTTCTCATAGCCGTTAAGACCAAGAAGTCTTGAATAGGAGAATACTACGTCTTCCGAGGTGAGCTGACGTCCGTTGTAGGGCGCACCATCCTGGAAATAAACGTCATCGCGAAGATTAACGGTAACGGTACCTGTTGCTTCATCCCATGTACCGGTGTCTTCTGCAATCTGTCCTGCCATATATTCTACGGGGACGGTCGATGCACCGAATGCATAGGTGTCGGTATCGTCGAGACTCCAATCGATTACGAAAAGAGACTCATACCAGAAGCTGTACTGGTATTCGTTAATCATGGCGGGATCCCAGAAATCATAGAATTTGGGATAGTAGAGGGTTACCTCTCCGCCGTACTGGGGCTCTGAAGTGTTTCCTCCGGTCGATGCCTGAACGGCGTTACCCGATGCGGAGCCTGCAGCGCTCTGGTCGCCTGAACCTGAGCTTGAGCTCGAACCGGAAGAGCCGCAGGCTGCCAGAGAAAATACCATGGCGCCGGCAACTGCTAACGACAGCAGTTTCTTCATTTTTTGTTTCATACTTTACCTCCTTATTGAAACAAATTTGTTTACGTGTGGCTTTTACCACTATATACATAAGTCCGCACACACCTGGACATTATGTAAACCTTGTTATACGCCCCGACGTAAGCCGAAAATCCTTTTGGATTCAAACTGCTTATTGCCAGGGGGTTATTTTATGCAGCTTCTCCGGATTTTTCTTCCTTTGCGGAAAGCTTTGCAAGGACTTTCTTTAATTTCTTTGAGTTGTAGCTTCCTACGCCGCCCTTAAGTCTTGGGTCAAGGATATCCCGTACTCCGTCACCGAACATGCATGAGCAGAAGGTAAGGAGAGTAATGGCGATACCGGGCACCAGGCAAAGCCAGGGGGCATCAAACATATGGTCGCGGCCCTGGTTTGTAATAAGATATCCCCAGGAGGGAGTACCCGGTGCAACGCCGTATCCAAGGAAGTTCATGGAAGCTTCCATCATAACTACGCCGCCTAGCTGGCCTGCCGCAGAAATAATTACAAGGGGAGTAATATTGGGAAGCACGTGTTTTACGGATTTCCAAATAAATCCTCCGCCCAAAAGATCGGAGTTTTTGCAATAGCCGCTGTCCTTTACGGAAAAGGCTGCGGAACGCACCATACGGGAGCCCCCGATACCTGCGGGAACAGCAAGGGCTATTACCATCTGGGGTATACCGTTACCCATCATAGCCATAAGCAAGAGCAAAAGGAGCATCTGGGGGATGCAGCCGAATGCATCTACTATACGCTGAACGATAAGATCAAATGTACCCGCAAGCACTGCTGAAAGTATGCCCAAAACAAGCGAGATCAACGTAGAAAGTATGGTACAGCATACGCAGAGTATAACGGAAGTCCTTGCACCGTAAATCATGTAGGACAGAAGGTCGGTGCCCGATGAATCCGTACCCAGGATATGACCTGCGGTTCCGGGGGGCTTCATCCTGTCAAGAAGGCTTGATTCCAAAATGCCGTTTACCATCTTGGAGGGAGCAAGCACGTCCGCAAATATACCTACGAAAAGTATGAGTATAAGGAATATAAAGCATATTCCGCATAAAGTTTTCTTTTTAAATAAATCTTTCCAGAATTGCATGTTCCTTCCTCCTTAATCAAATGATACTCTTGGGTCTATCCATTTGTAGCAAAGGTCGATAATAAGGTTAACTATCATTACGAAAAGCGACATTATAAGGACGCATCCCTCAACCAGGGGAAAATCCCTGTATCCCAAAGCAGTTACCAAAGACTGACCTATGCCGGGGATATTAAATACGTTTTCCAAAATGACGTTACCGCCTACCAATGCTCCGATAGATCCGCCCACTATGGTGATTACGGGGATCATGGCATTTCTGAATGCATGCTTAAACAATACGTCCCGCTGCTTTACGCCCTTTGCATAGGCGGTGCGTATATAGTCCTGACGAAGCGTATCAAGCACCATGGTTCTGGTGATTCGAAGCTGTGTGCCCGCCTGGCCTATCGCACCAAGTATTCCCGGTACAAGGAACATGGACATGTTCTTTATGGGATTTGCAAACAGCGAATAATACGTAACTTCCGGTGCATATCCCCACCATTTGGCCGGATAGAAGAGTACCAAAGTCGCTATCCAGAACATGGGGACGGACATAAAGAACACCGCAAATATACGAAGGATGTAATCTGCCAGTGAATCCTGCTTTGCAGCGCAGAAAAGTCCCAAAGGTATTGAAATAAGGTTTGCAAGCACAAGACTTATGATACCAAGCTCAAGGCTTATGGGAAGCTGACGGAAAATGATTTCCGAAACAGAATCCGCCTGGAAGAAGGAATCCCCCAGATCAAACCTTAAAACTCCGCCGAACCAGCTGAAGAACTGGATAACGGGGGGCACATTAAGTCCCAGCATTTCACGAACCTGATCCGCATCAACGGATTTACCGGCATTTCTCATACGTACAACGATGATATCCACCGCATCGCCGGGCATCATTCGCATCAATATAAATACGATGGCGCAGACGATAAATATAGTAGGTATGAGAAGAAGAACTCTTTTTACAACATATTTACCCATTATTCCCCTCCTATCAAGTGGCAAGCACAGAAGTGTCCGCCGCCTACATCTTTAAATTCCGCTTCCTCATTAAAGCATCTTTCCGTAGCCTGGGGGCATCTGGTGCAGAAATTGCAGCCCTTGGGCGGATTGATGGGGGAGGGTATTTCTCCCTTTAATATAATGCGCTCACGAGCCCTGTCCACTGTGGGATTGGGGATGGGAGCTGCGGAAATCAGAGCCTTTGTATAAGGATGAAGAGGATTTTCGTAGAGCTCTTCAGAGCTTGTAAGCTCCATCATCTTTCCAAGGTAAAGTACCGCTACATCGTCTGAAATATATCGTACTACCGAAAGATCGTGGCCTATAAATACATAGGTTAAGCCCAGCTCTTCCTGGAGCTTCATAAGTATGTTAACCACCTGGGCCTGGATTGATACGTCAAGAGCGGAGACTACTTCGTCACATACCACGAAATTAGGCTGTAATGCAAGGGCTCTTGCTATGGAAATCCTCTGCCTTTGACCGCCGGAAAATTCGTGAGGGAAGCGATGGCGGAAATCCGGATTAAGACCTACCATCTCCATCATGCGGATAACGATATCCTCCTGCTCCTTTTTTGAGCCCATTTTGTGGATTTCGAGACCTTCCGAAATAATGGCCTGAATATCCATCCTGGGGTCCAGGGAAGCAAAGGGATCCTGGGTTATCATTTGCATGTCTTTACTCATGGCGCGCATGCCGTGCTTGGTTACATTCTTTAAATCATGTCCTTCATATATTATGTCACCTGAAGTGGGGCGACAGCGCATAAGAAGACAATTTCCTATGGTGCTTTTTCCCGAGCCGGACTCACCTACGATGCCAAGGGTGTGGCGGCGCTTTATGTTAAAAGACACTCCGTCTACGGCTTTTACCGAACCCACCTGTCTCTTAAGAAGACCTTTGGTCACGGGGAAATGCATCTTCAGATCCTTAACCACGAGCATGTCGGAAAGCTCGTACTTGTCGCCGATTACCGGTTCCTGTTCTGCTGAGAGATTATGTATATCGCTCAATGTACCACTACCTCCTTTCTCTCTTCGGATGCAAGTTCCCTGCGTGGACATGCACAATAATGGGTGTCACTTATCATTTCCCCTTCGGGGCGCTTTGTCTTACATTCGTCGCAGGCGTATTTGCACCTGGCTGCAAAAGCACAGCTGTTTGCGGGGACGGAGGCCATATCGGGCGGCTCACCCGGGATGGTCTGAAGTCCTCTGGAGCGGGGAAGATCGAGGCGGGGGACTGCCCTTATAAGTCCTATGGTATAAGGATGCTGGGGATTTTCAAAAACATCATCCGCCGTACCGCTTTCGATAATCCTGCCGCCGTACATGATTTTTACGGTGTCTGCGTATCTTGCAACGATTCCCAGATTATGAGTAATAATAATAAGAGCAGTATTGTATTTTTCTCTGAGATTGTTCAGCTGCTCAAGAACCTGAGCCTGCACAGTGACGTCAAGAGCCGTTGTGGGCTCGTCACAAATAAGAATGTCCGGATTGCAACACATTGCCATAGCAATCATGGCGCGTTGCTGCATGCCGCCTGAAAATTGAAAAGGATAATCTTTAAGACGAACATCCGCATTGGGAATGTCCACCATGGTAAGAAGTTCCTCTGCCCGCTTTCTTGCGTCATCTTTGCTTAAATCCGTATGGAGCATTATATTCTCCATGATTTGGTTTCCGATAGTCATTACCGGATTAAGGGAAGTTGAAGGCTCCTGGAAGATCATTGATATTTTCGAACCTCTTATATCTTCCATTCGCGATTCGGACGCTTTAAGAAGATCCTCTCCCTTATAGAGGATCTCGCCACTTTTGATGATTCCCGGAGGATAGGGGATAAGCCGAAGCACGCTCATGGCGCTTACGGATTTGCCTGAACCGGACTCACCGATGATGGCCACGCATTCTTTTTCGTGTACATCGTAGCTAAGGTCGTCAACGGCTCGAAGCTCCCGCCCTCCTTCCTGTATAAAGCTTGTACACAGGTTTTTGACCTGCAATATTGGTTCTGACATATGCCCCCCCTGATACATTTTTCTAAAAAATAACATATCATAAATTTTTTGTGATGTAAATATAAAAAATCTATAAAAAATCGTTAGTTAAAACTAACTCCACGGGGCGTTTCTATAAAAAGTACTGGTATTTTTTCGGTAGTATGGTATAATGACGCGGCATTTTAATTTAGTTCCGAAGGGAGATATTTTGATGGAAACTTATTCACCGGTAAAAGAAGGAAAAGTGCGGGAAATCTATGATGCGGGCGAAAACCTTATCATGGTTGCTACTGACAGGATAAGCGCATTTGATGTTATATTAAAAAATGATGTTAATGGAAAGGGAAAAGTCCTTACGAAGATGTCCGAATTCTGGTTTAATCTTACCAAGGATATCGTCGATAATCACATGGTTTCAACGGACGTTAATGAAATGCCCGAATACTTCAGAACCGCTGAATTTGAGGGACGGAGCATGCTTTGCAAAAAGCTTACCATGCTTCCCATAGAATGCATCGTCCGAGGTTACATAACAGGAAGCGGCTGGAAAAGCTACCTGGAAAACGGGACTGTCTGCGGCATAAAGCTGCCGGAGGGGCTTAAGGAATCCCAAAAGCTTCCCGAGCCTATATACACGCCCTCTACAAAAGCCGAAATCGGTGAGCATGACGAAAATATCTCTTATGAAAGAAGTATAGAGGTTCTTGAAAAGGAATTCCCCGGAAAGGGCGAAGAATACGCAAAGAAGCTTAAGGATCTTACCATAGCGCTTTATGTAAAGTGTGCGGATTATGCCCTTTCAAAAGGCATTATTATCGCTGATACAAAGTTTGAATTCGGGCTTAACGAGGACGGGAACATAGTCCTCGGAGACGAGATGCTGACTCCCGATTCATCCAGATTCTGGCCAAAAGAAGGCTATAAAGAGGGCGGAAGCCAGCCTTCGTTCGATAAGCAGTATGTCCGGGATTATCTTAAGGCAAATCCCGATTGCGACTACAATCTTCCCGGCGATGTAATCCAAAAGACTATTGATAAATATAATGAAGCGTATAAACTTTTGACCGGAGTTGACATAAAATGAAAATAATAGTCGTTGGCTGCGGCAAGGTGGGCATGACCCTGGTGGAAGCCCTTTGCGCAGAGAATCATGATGTAACTGTTGTTGACATAAACAGAAAAGCGGTGGAAGAAGCCACCGAAAGGTTCGATGTATACGGCGTTGTGGGTAACGGAGCCGGTACTGCGATCCTCCGGGATGCGGATATCGAAAACACGGACCTTCTTATTGCAATGACGGGTAACGACGAGCTGAATATACTTTGCTGTATGCTTGCCCACAGGCGTGTGGGATGCCAGACCATAGTAAGGATACATAATCCCGAATATGCCAGGGATATACCGGATATAAGGGAAGATCTCGGTCTTTCCATGGCGGTGAATTCCGAATATATGGCTGCCAGGGAGATAGCGGGGATATTGCGGTTCCCGTCAGCCCAGGCCATAGAGACTTTTTCCAAGGGTATTGTGGAAATAATTAAATACAAGATCCCGGAAGACTGCCCCATAAACGACGTAAAGATTTCCGAGCTTCCCTTTAAGATGGGAGGGCGCGTCCTTATCTGTGCCGTTGAAAGAGGGGATGATGTAGTTATTCCCAGGGGAGATTTTGCCTTAAAAGGCGGCGATGTGGTATCCGTAGTTGCTACAAGGGATACG
The DNA here is from genome assembly GCA_905236845.1 of uncultured Lachnospiraceae bacterium. Taxonomy (GTDB): domain Bacteria; phylum Bacillota; class Clostridia; order Lachnospirales; family Lachnospiraceae; genus RUG14243. The sequence continues at coordinate 23,530 of CAJOQM010000046.1, forward strand.
GCAGCAGAAATATTTTCCATCCTGGCGCCTGTGCGTAAAAAAGTCTCCAAATGCATGATCTTAGGTGGCGGAGGAGTGTCTTATTACCTGGCTAGTCATCTTCTTAAAATGAAGATGAATGTCACAATCATAGATAAATCCATTGAAAGATGCCGGTTCTTAAGCGAGAATCTTAAGGGAGCAGTTATAATAAATGCAGATGCCGTAAACCCGGCGGTCCTTGAAGAAGAGGGACTTAAGGATGTGGATGCATTTCTTGCCATGACAAATATTGACGAGACAAATCTTTTGCTTAGCCTTTATGCAAAGAAAAATTCTTCTGCAAAGCTTATCACAAAGGTTCACAGAGTGACATATGATGATATTATAAAGAGTCTTGATCTTGACAGCATTATATGCCCCAAAAATATAGTTGCGGACAATATAATTCAATATGTCCGGGCTATGGAAAATGCTACGGGAAGCAATGTGGAAACCATGTATCATATACTGGGAAACAAGGCGGAAGCTCTTGAATTTAAGGTAAAGGAGGGCTCTCCTGTCATAGGGAAGCCGTTATCGGAGCTTAAGATAAAGCATGATGTGCTGGTCGCAGGAATAAGGCAGGGAAAAAAGGCCATTATTCCCGAAGGATCCACCGTGATATCAAAGGGGGATTCTGTTGTGGTAGTTACTACAAGAACTAAGTTGAACGACATATCCGATATTCTGGATTGATATATATGAAACGAATGAATTTCAGGGCAATTGTATATTTGCTGGGCTGCGTACTTATGGTGGAGGGAGCCATGATGGGTATCCCTGTAATTACGGCTTTGATATACCGTGAATCCTGTATTGCGGTATTTCTGGCGACAGCGGTCGTTTGTGCTCTCATTGGGTTTGCCATGGTTAAGGTATCCGGAAAGCCCGGCTCATTTTATGCCAAAGAAAGCCTTATTATCGTTGCGTTTTCCTGGACACTCATGAGTCTTTTGGGAGCGGTTCCCTTTGTTTTGTGCGGGGCGATTCCGTCTTATGTGGATGCACTCTTTGAGACAATATCCGGCTTTACCACAACAGGCGCTACCATAATAGGCGATGTGGAAGCCATGCCCCGTGCCGTATTGATATGGCGCTCTGCTACCCATTGGATAGGCGGAATGGGAATACTGGTATTTATGATTGCTCTTCTTCCCGCTACAAACGGCAACAATATGCAGCTTATGAAGATGGAAAGCCCCGGACCTCAGGTTGATAAGCTGGTTCCCAAGGTTCGGGAAACAGCAGCCATGCTTTATAAGATTTATATAATTATCACTGTGCTTGAGTTTGCGGTGCTTTGCCTTGAAGGAATGGGGATTTTTGATGCCGTAAACATATCCCTTGCTACGGCAGGTACCGGAGGGTACGGGGTGCTCAACTCCTCCTGCGGCGATTATACAGTGCTAATGCAGGTTACAATCGGTATATTCATGCTTCTTTTCGGCGTGAATTTTAATATTTATTATCTGTTTTACCTTAAGAAATGGAAGAGTATACTGGGCTCTGAGGAGCTTAAAGCTTATCTTCTTATAGTAGCCGGATCTGTTGCCGTAATAACCATAAACATAAGGAGCCTTTATGAAAACATAGGTCTTGCTCTTAAGGATTCGTTTTTCCAGGTTTCTTCTATTATTACGACTACCGGATTTTCCACGGCGGATTTTGATGCGTGGCCGTCTTTGTCAAAGCAGATACTGGTGCTTTTGATGCTGGTGGGAGCCTGTGCCTCCTCTACCGGCGGCGGAATGAAGGTTTCGAGGATTCTTATCGGTCTTAAGATTATCCGAAGCGAAGTGCTTGGATTTATACATCCCAGATCCGTAAGCGCCGTGCGCATGGACGGGAGAGTAGTAAGCGACAAGGCAAAGCAGGCCGTGGGAGCGTATTTTATGCTGTACGGAGTGATATTTGCGGTTTCGTGCTTTTTGCTTTCTATCAGCGGAAAAGATCTGGTCAGCGTATTTACCGCAGTGGCGGCTACCATAAATAATATAGGTCCCGGCTTGGGAGAAGTGGGGCCTGCTTCTACATATGCGGGATTCGATCCCTTTTCAAAGATAGTTCTGATGCTTGATATGCTGGCGGGAAGACTGGAATTATTCCCCGTGCTTGTGGCATTGTCCCCAAGAGCATGGTGCAGATAGTTGGTTTACATAATAATTAAAAGAAAGGCGGTACCAAATGGAAGCAAAGAATCTTGCAAAGGAACTGGGAGCAAGCTCCTATCCCGGAAGAGGCATTATAACCGGGCTTTCCCCTGACGGAAAATATGCAATGATTGCGTATTTTATCATGGGAAGATCCGAAAACAGCCGCAACCGGGTGTTTGTTGAAGACGGCGACGGCATAAGGACAAAGGCGTTTGACGAATCAAAGCTCGAAGACCCCAGCCTTATTATCTATGCTCCCGTAAGAGTGCTTGGAGAGCGCACCATTGTTACAAACGGAGACCAGACAGATACCGTATATGACGGGCTTTCCAAAGGGCTTACCTTTGAGCAGTCGTTACGGAGCCGTGAGTTTGAGCCGGATGCGCCAAACTATACTCCCCGCATCAGCGCTGCCGTTACCGTAAAGGACGGCGCCTATTCCTATGAAATGTCTATCCTTAAATCAAGTCCCTTCGACAAGACTTCATGTGACAGGTTTACATATTCCTACGAAAAGCCTGTTAAGGGCATCGGTCATTTCCTTCATACATATATGGGAGACGGTAACCCCCTTCCCTCATATGAAGGCGAACCCACCCCGGTAGAGGTTTCATCCGCCGATATTGATGCTTTTACGGATGAAGTGTGGAAGGCACTTGATGAAGATAATAAGGTGTCGCTTTTTACCAGATTTATAGACCTTGCCGCAGGTCAGACCCAAAGCCGGATTATAAATAAAAATAAATAGCGTTTTATGTGATATGTCTATGCAATGTGGATCAGGAGGACAGTAAAATGGTCGAAACAGAACTTAAATACGGATGTAATCCAAATCAGAAGCCTTCAAGGATTTTTATGGAAGACGGCTCCGACCTCCCCATAGAGGTGCTTAACGGAAAGCCCGGCTACATCAATTTCCTTGATGCTTTTAACGGATATCAGCTTGTAAGCGAGCTAAAGAAGGCGACAGGACTTCCCGCAGCTACAAGCTTTAAGCATGTATCCCCTGCAGGCGCCGCCGTGGGAACGCCTCTTTCCGATACTATCGCAAAGATCTGCTGGGTAGACGATTTAGGAGAGCTTTCTCCCCTTGCAAGCGCATATGCAAGAGCCCGGGGCGCCGACAGAATGAGCTCATTTGGCGACTGGATCGCCCTTTCCGATGTATGCGATGTTTCTACGGCTAATATAATTAAGCGCGAGGTTTCAGACGGAATCATCGCTCCCGGATATGAGCCTGAAGCCCTTGAAATCCTTAAGACCAAGAAAAAGGGCAACTATAATATCGTAAAGATGGATCCGTCCTATGTGCCTGCTCCCGTAGAAAGAAAGCAGGTATACGGCATTACATTTGAGCAGGGCAGAAACAACCTGGATATTAACGAAGAACTCCTTTCAAATGTGGTTACAAAGAATAAGGATATTCCTGACAGCGCAAAGAGAGACCTTATGATAGCTTTGATCACGCTTAAGTACACCCAGTCAAATTCCGTGGCATATGCATATGACGGAATGGCGGTGGGTATCGGCGCCGGCCAGCAGTCCCGCGTGCATTGTACACGCCTTGCGGGAAATAAGGCGGATAATTTCTTCCTGCGCCAAAGCCCGCAGGTAATGGGACTTGATTTCCTTGATGAAATCGGACGCGCCGAGAGGGATAATGCCATAGATAATTATATCGGAGACGAATATATGGATGTTTTGGCGGACGGCGCATGGCAGAATATATTTAAGACAAAGCCGGATGTATTTACCGACGAAGAAAAGAGAAAGTGGCTCGACGGATTTAAGGGCGTGGCTCTTGGCTCCGACGCATTCTTTCCCTTCTCCGATAACATAGAGCGGGCAAGAAAGAGCGGGGTTGATTATGTGGCGCAGCCCGGAGGGTCTGTGCGCGATCAGCTTGTTATCGACTGCTGCGACAAATATAACATGGCTATGTGCTTTACGGGGATAAGACTGTTTCACCATTGAGCCAGAGAACTTGACGAAGACAAGCCAAAGGCGCAGTCTGAGTCTAGTCTTAGGCCCGTCGGGATAGTTAGCGAAGACAATCGCAATGCGAGCAGTCTGAGCTTACGGTCACCGACGAACTGGAAAGCTCTGCTTATTTTGCATAATTTGCCAATTCAGTGCATATTATAATACAGCAATGTTATATTATAGGAGGTGCGCATGAGCGAAGTCTACGAAAAATTAATCCGCTGCCGGGATGAGGTGCGTAAGATTACGGATTTTAAGCCCAAGGTTGCGATAGTCCTGGGGTCGGGACTGGGAGATTACGCAGCCAATGTAAAGGCGGAATGCGTGATTGATTATCATGATATCAATGGTTTTCCCGTATCCACCGTGGCGGGACATGCGGGTGAATACATCTTCGGATATATAGAGGATGTGCCTGTAGTCCTTATGAACGGAAGGGTACATTATTACGAAGGCTACGAAATGTCAGATGTGGTGCTTCCTATACGCCTTATGGGGCTATTGGGAGCGGAGATTCTCTTCCTTACAAACGCCGTGGGCGGGATAAATCAATATTTTAACGTAGGCGACCTTATGCTTATAACCGGTCATATTCCCACCTTTGTACCGAACCCTTTGATTGGTCCCAATATCGATGAGCTGGGCGTACGCTTCCCGGATATGTCCGAAGTCTACAAAAAGGATCTTTGTGAGGCTATAAGAGAAGCTGCCAGGGAAAACGGCATTTACCTTAAGGAAGGGGTTTATGTCCAGACTACGGGACCGTCTTACGAATCTCCCGCGGAGATAGATATGTTCCGCAAGATCGGAGCGGATGTAGTAGGTATGAGTACGGTAGTAGAGGCTATTGCCGCAAATCATATGGGAATGAAGGTATGCGGCATTTCCTGTGTTTCAAATAAAGCCGCAGGTCTTAACGAAAAACCCTTAACCCATGAGGAAATCAAGGAAGCTGCTGACAAGGCGGCACCGTTTTTTACAAAACTTGTTACAGAATCTGTTAAGAAAATGGGAGGATTATCATGAACACAAGATTTTACAACGCACGAATACTTACGATGGACGGCGGATATGATATTATCGAAGGAGAGCTTTGGGTAGAAAAAAACAAAATAATCTACGTAGGCGATGGCTCCGATACAGATAAAATCTATGAAAAGAAAAAGGATCATATGATAGTCTGGGACAGGGAGATTGATGTAAAGCGTAATCTTCTTATGCCCGGATTTAAGGATGCCCACACCCATACAGCCATGACTTTCCTTCGGTCATATGCGGACGACCTTCCTCTTGATGAATGGCTGAACAAGCAGATATTCCCCAAGGAAGCCCTTCTTACTCCCGAGGATATCTATACCCTTACAAAGCATGGTATAGCTGAGTATCTGACAAGCGGCATTACCTCGGCTTTTGATATGTATATGCAGACTTCCATGATAGCAAAGGCTGCTATAGACTGCGGATTCCGCATGGTTCAGGTTGGCTGTATAAATAATTTCGGAGGAACGATTGAGTCCTGTGAGGAGGAATTCAGGTTCTTAAACACCGTAGACGATCTGTCTTCTTATATGTTCGGGTTCCACGCCGAATACACCACATCCCGTGAGCTTATGGAGGGGATAGCAGATCTTGCAAACCGTTATAAAGCCCCTGTTTATACCCATTTGTCCGAGACGAAAAATGAGGTGGAAGGCTGCAAGGAGCGCTACGGGAAGACTCCTACGGAGCTTTTCGATGAGCTGGGAATGTTTAATTACGGCGGCGGCGGATATCATTGCGTATGGATGAGCGACCATGACCTTGAGATATTTAAAGAAAGAGGGCTTAGCGTAGTTACAAATCCTGCCTCTAACGCAAAGCTTGCCAGCGGCATCGCCCCCATAGCAAAGATGATGGATATGGGAATAAATGTTGCCATAGGTACAGACGGAGCCGCATCAAACAACGCTCTTGATATGTTCCGCGAAATGTATCTTACCACCGTTCTTGCAAAGCTTAAGGATATGGATGCGGCGGCTGTGGACGGAGCGGAAGTACTGAAGATGGCTACCGTAAACGGCGCAAAGGCAATGGGTCTTACAGACTGCGATGTGCTTGCTCCCGGAAAGCTTGCGGACATTATTATGATAGACATGACCCAGCCTAATATGCAGCCGGAGAACAATATTGCGAAAAACATCGTTTATGCCGGTTCAAAGTCGAATGTTAAGATGACTATGGTAAACGGCAAGATTCTTTATGAAGACGGCAGATTTAATATCGGAATCGGCCTTGATGAATTAAACGGCCAGGCAAATGATATTATACGTCGCATGATAAAGGATAGCGAAGGCAAATGATAAATAATGCTGTAAAAGAAGGGCATCCCGGAGAAAAAGTGACACTTTCCAGGGATGCCCTCGGCATAAATCAAACATATTACAGCCTCCTTGAAGACGGAAGGCTGTTTTATTCAGATGATATAAATTCCTTGGCGGATTGCCCGGAGATTCCGGGGGAAATTGACGATTGGTCCGTCTATCAATATCTGTCATTTCGAAATACGATTTCACCCCATACGATTTATAAAAATATATATTCCCTGCGTCCGGGGGAGGAGATTATATATGAAAACGGAAGGCTGAGCCGGCAGAAGATGAAAAACTGTTTTGGCTTTGATGAGGTTGACATAACGTCAGACAAAGCGGCGGCGCATCTGCAAGGAAGCGTGACAAAGCAAATATCCCAAATCCTCAATGATTCCATGGACGAAATCCTTGAATCTGCAGGGGATAAGGAGCTTAGATGCTTTTTAAGCGGAGGACTGGATTCTTCCGTTACAGCTGCCCTTGCGGCTGTTAAATGCGCCCGGTTTACGGCATTTACTCTGGATATGAAGGGCGGTGCCGCAAAATTTCACGACAAAGAGGCGGATGTGAATGCTGCAAAGCTTCTTTGTGATAAATATGGAATAAAGCAGGAAATCGTTTCTATGGAGCCTGCGGATTTAATTGATAATCTCGGGCAGATGCTTAAGGATATGGGAGAGCCCTTTAGCGGCACGTTTTCTACCTGGATTCTTGCCCGGGAGGCAGCAAAGAGCGCAGATATTATTCTTACGGGAGACGGGGCGGATGAAGTATTTGCGGGATACGAGCCCTATAAACTTGCAGGTTCTGAAGGTCTTTCGGAAATCATAGGAAAAATGATACTTATGGGGGATGAAAGCAAGGAGATGTTCCTTGGGGAGAGACTTATTCCTTTTGCAAAGGAAAAAGCCACATCCTCCTTTATAGATGTCAGGATAGATGAGCTTTGCGCCCATGACGATTTGAACCGACTTCTTGAATTTGATGCGGGGATATTACTTCCGGATCATGTATTAAGATATGCGTCGAATTTTTCAAGAGCCCATAGCGTAAGCCTTAAAAGCCCGTTTCTTAACGAAAATCTTTTTCGGTATATGGCAAGGCTTTCGGGGGACACAAAGATGCCGGGTAAAGTCACAAAAGCCCTGCTGCGTAAGGCTGCAAAGGATATCCTTCCCCCGGATATTTTGCAAAGAAAAAAAGAAGGCTTTATTATGCCGATAGAAGACTGGATGGCCTCGGGAAAGAGGCTTAAGGAGTTTGTGACAGACATATTAAGTCCCGTGTCCCTTATCGGGCAAGATTATTTAAATCCGGTATCCGTGCAGGTGCTGTTAAAAAAATATTATGACGATCCCCTCAATAATCCCATTTTCGCAAGGATTATATGGAACTTCACCTGCCTTGTGGTGTGGCTTAACGGACAGTAGTATTATTTTGTTCGGGCGAAAATTACAATAAAACATAATCGCTTTGCACGAATAATATGACGACAACCTGCGTCACTATCTTTGTCTCGCTGCGGAGCATTCGGACGGCGCTTTGGCTCGCATTGCCCCGTAGCTTCGTCAATTCGCTAAATTCGTCTGCGTGCTTTGCACTTGACTCATTAA
>CAJOQM010000047.1 GCA_905236845.1 uncultured Lachnospiraceae bacterium
CTTAAGGACACTCCTACGACTAGACTCAAGCTACGCCTTCGGCTTGCTTTCGTCAAGTTCTCTGGATGGCTTGGTGGCATCCCACCTACACGCATCAATATAAACTTATTTAATCAGCGTTTGCTCACACAATGTCGGAGGTTAAATAAACAACTTTTCATTTTTACAGGAGGTAACATCAATGACAGGTAACAACGACAACGAAAAATATGTCGAGCTCGATCGATATATCAGTTCGTTACCGGACAAAAAGGGCACACTGATCACAGTGCTCCACCGGGCTCAAGATATCTTCGGATATCTTCCTGCCGAGGTACAGGCTCATGTGGCCCGCCGTCTCGACATTCCGGTTTCACAGGTCTATGGCGTAGTAAGCTTCTATTCATACTTCACCATGAACCAGAAAGGTAAATACGATATTTCCGTCTGTCTTGGCACAGCCTGCTATGTAAGGGGCGCAGATACTATTCTGGAAACCTTAAAGCAGAAGCTGGGCATCGATTTGGGCGAAGTCACGCCCGACGGCAAATATTCTCTTCGTACACTCCGCTGTGTAGGCGCATGCGGCCTTGCTCCCGTCGTAATGGTAGGGGATAAGGTTTACGGACGCTGCACTCCGGATTCCATCGACGAAATCCTAAACGACTGTAAATAGAAAGGAGATGCTTTTAACATGGCAAAAATAAAGTCCTTAGATGAACTTAAGAAAATCAGGGAACAGGCTAAAAGCAGCGTTTCCTTGAGAGAAAAAGGCGATAATATCGAAAACATGATACAGGTGCGGGTAGCCATGGCTACATGCGGTATCGCATCGGGCGCCAGGGAAGTCATGAACGAATTCGTGGAAGAATTCAAGAAGCAGGGTATAGATAACGCCGTTGTCACCCAGACAGGATGCATGGGATACTGCTATGCAGAGCCTACCATCGAGCTTACCATGCCCGGCAAGGAACCCCTTATCTATGGTTATGTAAACCCCGAAAAGGTTCACGAAATCATAGAGAAAACCGTGAAAAACGGTGAACTTATTGACGGTATCATTCATTCAAAGTACAAAACCATCACAGTAGAGTAGGGGGACATTAAAATGGCAGAATATAAATTTCATATCCTCGTATGCGGCGGAACAGGATGTCGTTCCTCCAAATCCGAGGACATATCAAAAGCCCTCTGGGACGCTATAATGGACGCCGGCATGCAAAACGACTGCAAGGTGCTTATGACAGGCTGCTTCGGATTTTGCGAGAAAGGACCTGTCGTAAAGATCCTGCCGGATAATACATTCTATACTCAGGTGACTCCCGAGGACGCAAAGGAAATCGTAGCAGAACATATCGTAAAGGGACGCAAGGTGGAAAGGCTTCTTTTCACAGACCCCGAGACCAAGGAGCAGGTAACAGACGCAAAGCATATGGAATTCTACCAGAAGCAGATGCGCGTGGTGCTTCGAAACTGCGGTTTCATAGATCCCGAAAATATCGACGAATACATCGCCCGTGACGGATATCAGGGTCTTGCAAAGGCCATTACGGAAATGACTCCGGAAGAAGTCATAGAGGAAGTAAAGAAGTCCGGTCTTCGCGGCCGAGGCGGTGCAGGCTTCCCCACCGGCATGAAATGGCAGTTTGCCCGGGGATATGCCGGAGACGAAAAATACGTTGTATGTAATGCGGACGAGGGTGACCCCGGCGCATTTATGGACAGGTCTGTCCTTGAGGGAGACCCCAACAGCATCATAGAAGCCATGGCTATCTGCGGATACGCCATCGGATCTTCCATGGGACGGGTTTACATAAGAGCGGAGTATCCTCTTGCAATAAAGCGCCTTACCATCGCCATCGAGCAGGCCAGGGACTATGGCCTTCTGGGCGAAAACATCCTGGGCACCGACTTCTCATTTGATATAGAGCTTATGTACGGCGCCGGCGCCTTTGTATGCGGCGAGGAGACAGCCCTTATCCATTCTATGGAAGGAAAGCGCGGCGAGCCTACGACGAAGCCCCCCTTCCCTGCGGAAGCCGGATTCTGGGGCAAGCCCACCAACGTTAATAATGTAGAGACCTTTGCAAATATCCCCGTTATCTTCCTTAAGGGCGCAGACTGGTTTAAATCCATCGGCACCGAAAAGAGCCCGGGCACGAAGGTATTTGCCCTTGCCGGAAAGATAAACAACGTAGGTCTTATCGAAGTCCCCATGGGTACTACCCTTCGCGAAGTCATCTATGAAATCGGCGGCGGCATAAAGAACGGCAAGAAATTCAAAGCCGTACAGACCGGCGGTCCCTCCGGCGGATGTCTTACGGAAAAAGACCTTGACGTAGCCATAGACTTTGACAGCCTTATAGAGCGTGGCTCCATGATGGGCTCCGGCGGTATGATAGTCATGGACGAAGACGACTGTATGCCGGCTGTTGCCAAATTCTATCTGGAATTTACCCAGGAAGAATCCTGCGGCAAATGTACACCCTGCCGTGTCGGTACCACACGTCTTTCCGAGCTCCTTACGGATATTACGGAAGGCAGAGGCACATTAGAGCACATAGACGAATTAAAGAGGCTTGCAGGTGTCATAAAGGACACCGCCCTTTGCGGACTGGGGCAGACCGCTCCGAACCCCGTTCTTTCGACTTTGAAATCCTTTGAAAACGAATACAGGGCTCATGTGGTTGACAAGAAATGTCCCGCCTGCCGCTGCCAGGCTCTCCTTAACTTTGAGATAGATCCCGCTCTTTGCAAGGGATGTACTCTCTGCGCAAGGAACTGTCCCGCAAACGCCATCACGGGAACGGTGAAAGAGCCTCATGTAATAGACCAGAGTAAGTGCATTAAGTGCGGCGCCTGCATGGAAAACTGCCGCTTCAATGCAATCAGCAAGCGTTGAGAAAGGAGCAAATAATGGCTGATACAATGAAGATCACAATTGATGGGATCGAAGTAGAAATTCAGGCCGGCAGCACCGTTCTCGATGCGGCTAAAAAGGTCGGAATATATATCCCCACACTGTGTCATATGCACATGGAAAATACGGGAATGCACAACCATCCCGCTTCATGTCGTATATGCGTAGTAGAAGTAGAAGGAAGAAAGGCGTTAGCCCCTGCCTGCGCTACCCCCGTTGTAGACGGCATGGTGGTAAATACAAAGAACGCCAGAGTAATGGAAGCAAGAAAGACCGTATTGGAGCTAATGCTCTCCGACCATCCCAAGGATTGCCTTACATGTCCCAAGTCCGGCGACTGCGAGCTCCAGTCTATAGCTGAAAGGATGGGCGTGCGCCAGATAAGAGTCACGGGAAGCTCCATGTCAGAATATCCTTTAGATGCCTCAAAGGCAATCATCAGGGATATGACAAAATGCATCATGTGCCGCCGGTGTGAAACCATGTGCAACACCGTTCAGTCCGTAGGTACTCTCTCCGCTGTAAACAGAGGCTTCAGTGCATGCGTAGGTACAGCATTTGACGCTCCTTTGGATTCCACAGTCTGCACATATTGCGGACAGTGCGTACAGGTCTGCCCCGTAGGCGCCCTTACCGCAAAGGACGACGTAACAAGGCTTATCGCCGCCATAAACGACCCGTCAAAGACGGTCGTTGTAAATACGGCTCCCTCTGTGCGTGCGGCTCTTGGCGAAGAATTCGGTATGCCCGCAGGCACATCCGTTACCGGCAAGATGGCTGCTGCCCTTCGCAGAGTCGGCTTCGACCATGTATATGATACGGACTTTGCGGCTGACCTTACCATTATGGAGGAATCAAACGAGCTTCTTGACAGAGTCACGAAATTCCTAAACGGCGAAGAAGTCTCCCTGCCTCTTATGACATCATGCTGCCCGGGCTGGATACGCTTTATCGAGACCCAGTATCCCGACTATCTTGACCTTCCCTCAAGCGCAAGATCACCCCAGGGAATGTTCGGTGCGGTAGCAAAGAATTATATGGCAGATAAGCTTAATATTAAGCGCGAGGATATGGTAGTCGTATCCGTTATGCCCTGTATCGCAAAGAAATACGAGGTACAGCGCCCCGAGCTTGGCGAAAACGGAGACCCTGATACCAACATCTCCATTACAACAAGGGAATTGGCACAGCTTATCCGCATAATGAACCTCGACCTTAATGAGATGCCAGAGGAGGACTTTGACGATCCCTTAGGAGAATCCACC
>CAJOQM010000048.1 GCA_905236845.1 uncultured Lachnospiraceae bacterium
GGGCGTAAAGGAGGATGATATCTGGGTATCCTACGAGCGCCGTATGTCCTGCGCTGTGGGCAAATGTGGTCACTGCAAGATAAACGGAGTCTATGTCTGCCTCGAAGGTCCGGTGTTTAACTACTCCTTCGCAAAGGATCTGATGGATTAAGCCGCAGGGAATCAGAGACTGCATTAAGAGCGGGGGATGCATTTGTGCTCTTACAGGTAAACCCGGCGATATGAAACTTCGCCGGGTGATTTTATCATACCGCAAGGGCATTATATCTTAATTTTTAAATTTTGGTTTGATAGTCGGCGGTATGAGTGATAGAATATAAGTGGTGAGCTTTAGTGGGCATAATACGGAGGCAAATATATGAGTTCTGTGAGAACAAATGATAATTGTATCGGATGCAACAAATGTATCAGCGCATGCAGCTGCGTCGGCGCAAACATTGCCGCTGAAAGAAACGGCAGAAATGTCATAGAGGTGGATCCTGACAAATGTATTGCTTGCGGCGCCTGTATAGATGCCTGTGAGCATGATGCCAGGGAATATGAAGATGACGTGGAGAGATTCTTCGAGGACCTTGCAAAGGGCGAGAAGATTTCGCTGCTTATCGCTCCGGCGTTTTTGGCAAATTATCCCCGGGAATACGAGAATTATCTGGGCATGCTGAAGGCTCTCGGGGCAAATCGATTTATCAGTGTTTCTTTCGGTGCGGATATTACTACCTGGGGTTATATAAAATATATTACGGAAAATAAATATTATGGCAGTATCTCCCAGCCATGTCCCGCTGTCGTGGGGTATATTGAGAGATATTTACCGGAAATTTTGCCGAAGCTTATGCCGGTACAAAGCCCCATGATGTGTGCCGCCGTTTATCTGAAGAAATACATGAAGCTTTCCGACAAGCTTGCTTTCATAAGCCCCTGTATAGCAAAGAAAAACGAGATTGACGACCCCAACAATCATGGATATATATCATACAATCTGACATTCTCCTACTTGGTGAAATATCTGAAGGAGCATCCGGTAAGCAATGCGACGCCCTACACAGATGAGATTGAATACGGACTGGGTTCTATTTATCCCATGCCCGGCGGTCTTAAGGAGAACGTATACTGGCTCCTGGGCGAGGATGCCCTGGTGCGCCAGATGGAAGGCGAGCATCATATGTATGAGTTTCTCCGTCGCAACAAGGATCGCATAAAGAGCGGCAAGGTGCCCTACCTTTTCGTGGATGCATTGAACTGTACAAACGGATGTCTTTACGGACCCGGCGTGGATGCCAGAAAGACAATGGATGAGGATGTCTTCATCAATATCCAGAAAATCCGTTCCGACAGCAAGAGCAATTCAAAGAAATCCGCCTGGGGCAGGGATTTGACTCCGGCAAAAAGATTGGAGGCTCTTAATAAGCAATTTGCGAATCTTGACCTTAATGATTTTGTGCGTAATTATACTGACAGAAGCGCTGAATGCGGATACCGCACAGCTTCCGTAGCGGAGGCCGATCAGATATTCAATTCCATGAACAAGGATACGCAGGAGAAACGATCCATAGATTGCGGATGCTGCGGATACAACTCATGTCGTGAGATGGTTGATGCCATCCACAACGGATTTAACCACATAAACAACTGCGTCCAGTATATAAGGGATGTGGCGTTTGAGGAGAAAGACCGTGCTCTTGAGCTTAATGAAGAGATTCAGAGGACTCAGAATGAGATGCGGGAGCAGAAGCTGTCCTTGGCTGACGAGATTAACGAAGACTTCAGCACTCTCCTTGATTCTATAGGACAGATTGAAATCACCAGTGATGATAATGCACGTCAGACCGAAGGTATTACTACCGCCATGGGCGAGGTGGATACATTTGCCACGGATCTTACACAGGTGCTTGCGAACATCGAGGGATACTTGGGTAATCTCGAAAAGAATAATGCTGATGTCATCGCCATATCAAACCAGACAAATCTCCTTGCGCTTAATGCCAGCATAGAGGCTGCAAGAGCCGGGGAAGCCGGCAGAGGATTCGCCGTTGTGGCAGACGAGATAAAGAAGCTGGCGGAAAATTCCAAAGCTACGGCTGACGACAGCAACAAGAACAACAACGATATCAAAGAGACTGTGGCAGAGCTTATGGAAGAGTCCGGCAAGCTTAAGGGCATTGTAGACCGTGTAAATGAAAAGGCGGAGACTCTGGTTGCATCGTCCCTTGAGACTACGGCATCTATTGGAAGCATGAGAGACGTAACTACGAATGTAGAGGATTCTTTGAAACAGATATTGGCGGATTAATATGATGTATAAACACATTTCCTTGATTTATTGGGCAATGATTAACGTCATTGCCTTTATTGTTTATGGTATAGACAAAAGAAAAGCCATTAAGGATGAGTGGAGAATATCAGAAAAGGCGCTTATAGGGCTCGCTGCCATAGGCGGGGGAGCAGGAGCGCTTCTGGGAATGAGGATTTGGCACCACAAGACAAGGAAGTGGAAATTCAGAATTCTGGTGCCGCTTTTCCTTGTTATCTGGGTGGCGGCTTTAATCCGGTGGATATACAGCGGCGGTTGGGGCTGATTTTTGCCGTTCACATCGGATTGAATGGTTTTTGAAGAAGCTGTAGAATGCAATTTTTCTGGCGAAATATTTGTTGTATTCCCGGAAAAGTGTTAAAATATTTTGGCAGTAAGGTGAATTCACATACGGGGGGTTATTATGGAAAACAAGAAAAGTACAGGCTCAATTATAGCGGCGTTTGTCATACTTGTCGCATTTGCGTGCGTCTCGATAGGGATGTTTGCAACGGGGACGGGGGCATCGGGAAGTTCGGCATCCGCTTCAGATATGTCGCTTTGGAGCGATGATTCCTATGCGGCAGAGCAACTTACATCCTATATGGCAAATATTACCGATGAGGGGAGTGCGGATTATATTCCCGTGGAGAACCGTATTGCCGTATTTGATATGGACGGCACTTTGTATTGCGAGACGGATCCGGTGTATTTTGACCATATGCTGCTCTATCACAGGGTGATTGAAGATGAGGATTATGCTGATAAGGCTACCGATACGGAAAAGGAAGTGGCTAAGGGCATAGCGGGATTCATGGAAACGGGTGAATATCCCGAGGGGATGGATACAGACCACGGAACCGCCGTGGCTACGGCTTTTGCCGGAATGACCCTGGATGAATTTAACGAATACGTTAAGGAATACAAGGAGACTCCCATGGAAAGCTATGACGGCATGACTCTGGGCGAGGCATGGTACCGTCCCATGGTGCAGCTCATAGAATATCTTCAGGAGAATGATTTTACCGTATACATAGTAAGCGGCACCGACAGGCTCATTGTACGCGGGCTGGTGGAGGATTCGCCGCTGGATTTGCCAAACAGTCAGCTCATAGGTTCTGATGAGCTCTTTACAGCGACGAATCAGGGCGATGAGGATGGTATGGAGTATACTTATACCTATGATGATGATGTGATCCTGGGCGGGGAATTTGTCGTAAAAAATCTAAAGATGAACAAAGTCACCGTTATAGCGCAGGAAATTGGAGAACAGCCCGTGCTTTCCTTTGGCAACAGCACCGGCGATGCAGCAATGGCGACCTATGTAACGGATGATAATCTTTATAAGAGCATGGCTTTCATGCTTTGCTGCGATGATACTGAACGGGAGAACGGAAATGTGGAGAAGGCGGAGAAGATGCGATCTTTGTGCGAGGAAAATGGCTGGGTTCCCGTCTCCATGAAGGATGACTGGAAGACTATATATGGCGACGGGGTTACATATACCGGAGGAGAATAATCTTGTTCTGCTATATTGGATCTGGGAACCGATACGACTACAGCTATCCGGATGTTTCTGACAAAAGCCGTATCCATGAACGGCTTTCCTTTTGAGATAAGAAAAACCACCGCAGATCCTTATGTCACGCTGACCGAAGATGAAATCCTAAAAAAGCTGGAAGTCTCCAGGGTACACGCTGATGAAGGGCATGTACGGGACGCAGATGATATAGTCAGGGATATGAGGAATAAGTATGGACTATAAGGTTGTACTCACAGAAGATGATACAGCAATCGTTGACAATATCTTCCACGAATTACAGGATTACGAAAACAAGGTGTATTAGCATGAACATAGTGCGCGTCCTCGAACGCATGCCTTCGGGATTGCTAGAGGTCGCAGAGCATAACATATATTATCGATAAAAAAGAACACCCGAAGGTGTTCTTTTTCATCGATGCGACAGGATTTGAACCTGCGACCTCTGCGTCCCGAAC